>JAATVT010000244.1 GCA_014523685.1 Nitrososphaerales archaeon TH5893 | reverse complement strand
CTTACATAATTACTGGCTTGAAATACTTATTGTACTATTTTCTAATTATCAGATTTTGCTCTTGCAATTTTAGATCCAATCCTTCCTCAAGCCTTCCGCATTATTGAAAATGTTTTAAGGATAATTTGTACACTATTTCTTAAATTTTCATTATATTCTAACCAATGATGTCTCCACTAGTTTCTCCAAATAAAATATTTGGTGATAAAACCTCAATCCTTATGATTTCCCCAAAGAGTTCTGCGTCTGTATCCAGGGAAATTGCTTATACTTTTTGTAGTATTCAACTAATCCGCCTTCTAACAACATCTGCCGCAAAAATTGTGGCACTTCTCTGCCACGAAAAGTTTCATTAGTTCTAGTATTTTCCACAACAAACTTTGTTATATCTATCTTAAGCTCATCTCCCTGATTTATTTTCCCTTTTATTTCTGGTATTTCAAGTGCCGGCAATCCGATTGTATAGGCATTCCTATAGAAGATACGTGCGAAACTTTCAGCTACAACTGCAGAAATTCCAGCATATTTTAAGGCTACTGGAGCTTGTTCTCTACTAGAGCCACCTCCAAAGTTCCGACCTGCTATTATTATATCACCCTTTGAGATTTTCTTGTGAAAATCTGGATCGAATCCGTACATTGCATACTTTGCCATTTCATACGGATCGTTAGTTCTGCTTTTGAATCTAAAAGGTATAATTATATCTGTATTTATATTATCTCCAAATACCCAAGCTTTTCCTTTTGAAATGCTAGGGATAATAACTGGCTGCTCACTCATAGTTAAAGGTACCTCCTTGGATCAGCAATCTTTCCTTCTATTGCGGAGACTGCTACTGTAGCAGGTGATGCAAGATATACTTTTGATGAAAGGGCACCCATTCGGCCTACAAAATTCCGTGACGATGAAGAAATACAGATCTCCTTATCTCCTAATGCGCCAAGATGAGTTCCGACACATGCTCCACATGTAGCATTTGTAAAAACCGCTCCTGCTTCAAGGTAAGTTTCTACATATCCTCGCCTAATTGCTTCTTCGTATACTCTAACAGATGCAGGAGTAACTACACATCTTGTATTTTTATGAACTTTCCTTCCTTTTAGTATACGTGCTGCAACCTCAAGGTCCTCGATTCTTCCATTTGTAGACGAACCTATAAAGGCCTGGTCAATTTCTACATTTTCTAATTCCTCAACTGAATGTACAATGTCGATATGATCTGGGCCTGAAACATATGGTACTAGCTTGTCACATTCTATTTCAAATTCGTCAATGTACTCAGCAGAATTACCAGGATGAATTTCAATTTGTTTCATATACGGGTTATCGCTGCTGTTATTGTTTATTCTAGGGTTTTCGTCTAGATATTTTCTTGTTATGACATCAACTGGAAAAACAGATATTTTGACCCCGCACTCCATTGAGGCATTACTGATACAGGCTCTAGAATCCATACTAAATTGGTTTCTTATGTCTTCATTTGAAAACTTCCATTCTAGTGCCTTGTAGTTAGCACCGTCTTCGCCTATTTTTCCGATGTAATCCAAAATCATGTCTCGGGCAAATACGCCCTTATTAAAAATACCAGATATATTGATCCTTATAGTTTCCGGTATTCTCAACCACAATTGCCCTGTAGCCCAAACTGCTGCTACCTCTGTACTCCCAATACCAGATGCAAATGCACCAACACATCCCGACTGACATGTATGTGAGTCTGCACCTAATATCATCATGCCTGGAGCTGCAAGATATTCAAGGATATGTTGGTGAGAGATAGATCCTTCTACTAACATGCAGTTGTGCTTTGAAGCAAACTCTCTCATCATGGCATGCAAATTTGCTACTTTTTCATCTGCTGCAGGAAACGTATGGTCTATAACTAGCAAAGCCTTTGAAGGATCATGTAGACTGTCTATACCCATTTCATTTAGAGATCTTATCGCTAAAGGACCTGTGCTATCTTGTGCCATAGCAAGATTAACGTCTACAACAACAATATCCCCAGACCTTGATATCGTTGTAGATTTCTTACCGTATGTTTCAACGTTTTTTATGCTTATTATTTTTTCAGCAAAGGTAAGTGAATTGTCATTAAGAACATTTTTGATATGAGGAAGGTTTCGCATTTCTTCATTTTGTTGTAAAGAGGATGAGGATGTTGTTTGCATTCAAGCCACCCTCATGTTTTATGGATTATGCATGGCTTGAATTAAAGTTATCTCTCAAATACTCTGAGTTAGATCTCATCCAGCAAGAATTTTTGTATTAACAGTTATCCCTTGAAAGCATAGCTGTAACTGGGGCTTACTACTTTGCCATCGTCTACTATGAGATAATCCCGATCAATAGCACGCCCATTTAGAAAATTCAAAAGGCAGTTTTTTATCCCATCTGCGTATCTCTTTTGCGCTTCCAGAGTTGTCCCAGAGTAATGATGTACCATCCCATGGTTCGGCATATGCCTCCATGGATGATCCACCGGTGCTGGCTCAGGATACCATACGTCTCCAGCATAGCCTGCCAAATGGCCCTTCTCTAAGGCTTCCACAAGTGCATTGGTATTAACAATCTTGCCTCGAGCGGTGTTGACAAGATATGCGCCTTTTTTCATCCTGAATAAGAGATCACGATTAAACATACCGTCTGTCTCTGGAGTTAAAGGAGTGTTGATAGTGATAATATCTGATTTTTCGATTAATTCTTCTAAAGGGGTATAGCGTACACCAAGTACAAATTCTTCAACAGTACTAAGCCGAAAATTGTTATAGTATAGTAAGTTAATATCAAATGCCTTAAGCCTCGTACATACTCTCTGTCCGATTCTCCCGGTCCCTATAACTCCAACAGTCTTGCCTTCCAAATCATGAGCCTTTGCAGCAATTTCTGCAATATCCCATCTACCATCAAGAACCTGTTTGTAAGCAGGAATATAGTTACGAATAAGGGCTAAAATATGCATTACCACTTGCTCGGCTACACTTACAACGTTGCTCCCTGTAATCTCTGCCACGGTAATTCCTTTCGCAGCAGCAGCCGCCAAATCTATGTGATCAGAACCAACACCAGCAGTCAAAATAAGCCGAAGCTTTGAAGCATTCGAAATTCTTTCTTTTGTAATATAAGCCGGCCAGAATGGAGTAGTAATTAATACATCGGTACTAGGAAGGTGTCTGTCAAGCTCAGACTCCTTGTCGGTTAATACTACGAGTTCATGACCATTCCTTTCAAGAAAATCTCTTAGCCCAAGGGCGTTCTCCGCACAACCCAACAAGTCTGGATTATTCTTTGCTGTTTTCCCACCAGGATAAAGAATGGCTACGATCTTCAAACGCCGGTGTTTATAGATTATATAATTTAAGTCTTCTCTTAAAGAATTGAAGTGCATATGCTCGCAATCAACAAAACGTTTCCCCATGCTATTTTCTTTGGTTCATCGACAGAAATTACATTTTGGGTAGTTCATTGTGTTTTTATATTGCGTTACTAATCTTAACAGCATAAATCCGATTCCAAATTGAATAAAATCAAAGAATTTTCTTAACCTTCTCTCATAATACTTTCTTGTCAGTTCCGACCTAATGGAATATTTGATCATAGCATATGGACTTAAAGATTGATTTTGTTCGTCTCCCTCTTTTAATGATACTACATCGGCAGTATTACTGTAGTTAATCTGCAGCTTTAAATACATAGTATAATGGGGCATAATAAAGCGACAAGATTGGAGTGGGGCCAGTGGGATTTGAACCCTACTGGTAAGTGGGTTCAGCTACATCATTCAGCTAAGGATCCTTTCCACTAAAAGTAAGCGAGGATTTCCATCAAAGTAAACGTAACAATCTTGGTTTTCTAATAAAATGGAAAAACAGAAACTTCCGCCTAGGAGTGAAGTAGGACCAGGAGCAGCTGGAGCAGTCGCAACCTGGGGAAAGACTTCAGAAGACAAGGTTAATAGATGAAATCTAGTCCATAGATAATCCGGATATCTACGTAATTATACAGAAAAATAAAACCTAGCAGCAGCTTAGATTTTCTATAATAGAAAATATTGTTTTTTGATTATACTGAAACATTAGGTGGAATATAAT
>JAATVT010000243.1 GCA_014523685.1 Nitrososphaerales archaeon TH5893 | reverse complement strand
GGAATGGGATTCGAACCCATGACCACCTGCGTGTAAGGCAGGTATCCTAACCAGTCTAGACAATCCCTCCACATCCGGTAGAATCAGCTTACTCTGTTAGTTATAAATAATTTCTTTAACCTTGAATCAATATTTTCAAAATTCCTGTGCCAGTTGGATACAATCCTTTATGTCTTACAAAGGAGAAAAAATAGAGAGGAGGACGATATGATATCTAGATATATTAGACGGGGTGGTTCTATATACCCAATCACCCTATTCACATCAAACTTTTATTAACCTCTAGAAGCTGCAGTTTAGACATTAGTCATGGCTTTTGGTGTGGACGCCCTCGGTGCACTAACTGAGAAATTGAGACAGCTGGATAATGACACCCAGGAGAAGTACGAATCATTTATAGATGATACTCAATTATTTAAACAAGGAAAGATAAATGAAAAGGAATTTTTCGCGAAAATTGGTGAATATTTGGTTGCGTTTTCTACACTAAATTTTCTTGCTATTCGGGTTATACTAGAGTTAAGGACTGCAACAGAAAAAGGCACGTCCATGAAAAGTTCTACCGGTGGAACGGCCTACGCGGGCACGCCCCCCCAAGCAGGTTTCGGAATAGGGGGATTCGTAGGAACTGGTGGGAGTGTAGGTTCGACACCACCAATCGCACAAGAATATACCCTGCCTTCTCCTCAACAAACTGATCAGCAAGAGCCTAAACTCAGACCCATTACCATGGAAGTGAAAAAACCAAATGGGCCAGATGCCGATGCCGGAGCCAAAAAGTACTCGACGAAAAACTGTCTTGTCTGTGGCTCTACCATCCCGAGTCAGGCAAAATACTGCAGTAAATGTGGAAATGCGCAATAATTAAAAGCGACAGAGAGTAATTTTCTTAATAATGAGGATATTCAATGGAAGGGCAGCAACTGAGGACTACATGTCGACTCATTCGCTTACTTTTTCATCACCAGAGATGACTCTAAAAAAATTTGTGTTGTGGCTCGGAGAGAAAGTTGAAAGTCCTTCAGACGAGAAACAACAAATACCACGCTTAATTACATATTTGGAGGATAGAAATGGGAGGACAAGTGCGAGTGATTACATCCCAGATATTACTGATACATTTGAACCTAGTGGAGCGGTGACTGATATGTTCGGAGGCACTTCACCCAGTGATTTCGATACTGTGGTACAAAGTTCCAAGACAACCCCCACAGTTTCGACAGGAGGGTCCAGGATTAGTACCGAAGACAGACTTTGTATCAAATGCGACTCTAAGATTAGACCGAGTTCCAAATTTTGTGTAGCTTGTGGAACGAAACAACCATAGGTAAAATTGTAGAGGGAGGTACCCAATTAAAAAAGAAAAATGGGTATCAAATCAAAAGATATTCCTTAGATATTAAAAGAAATTTCAAATAGCCATTACTCTTGCGTTAGGTTTTTTTCTTTCGAGACCATATAGCACTCATTACAGACGGAGTTAGAAAAAATAAAATTCAATGCGTAAAACCTGACTTTCCCACACTCGTTGCATCTGCGCATTACAAACAGATATTGACTAAAATTCAATTTAATCCTATGCGTGTACCATTAATCATGATTCATATTGTGATAAAGTCTCAGTTCTAATCGAAAATATATACCTGTTTGAGATATTCCGCATATTGACGGAAAATTCAGTCAGGAATATTAGCTCAATAAGAGAAATGGAAGCGTTGAAGTACCAATACCAAATTAGGTGTAGCCATTATAAGCTAGAGCATTCCCCTCGCGAGAAATCCATCAGATGTACAATTTGTCAGAAGAATTGGCATTTCAACAAAGAATTGAGTACTGCCAGTAGAAGAACGGAAATATATCTGGCTGAGAAAGAAGACTATGAAACCATGGAATAGCATTCTGCTGTTCCTGTTACAAAGGCCGAATCCGATATTGAGATTACAGGAAATCAATCACGCTATAAAACTGACTATTGAACAGGCAGGAAGCAAGGATGAAAGGATAAAGATCTTATTTAGAGCTAAAGGACAAGAATCAAAGATATCATCCGTTATGCTGTCCGGATTATGTTGACTCTATACTCAGCAGATATTCAATTTAACTCCTTCGCGTTGTGATAAGCAATATTTTAGTATTCGGCATTTAACCGAAATAATTTGTCAATTGTACGTTTTATTTCGTCTTGTAACATTTTTAACTGTTTTCTCCTGACAGATTTCATTAATTCAATACCTGCTACCTCAAGTCTGAGGCGTTGAAATTCCTCTTTGAGCTTGGGGATATTGGGGGTAGATAAAAAAATACCCAATGGAGCCAAATAAGAACAAGATATATATTTTTACTGGACTAAGATAACAAACTTGGTGCAGACAGTAGTCTTTAAATTATAGGCGGAGTATAAAAAATACACATGTCTTCATCTACAGGTACTCAATATCGATGTGAAAAATGTGGCGGCGATGTTATATTTAACACCCTGGCAGAACTGGAAGAGCACAATCGAAAAAAACATTCTTAAAAGGAATTTGGACTCGGCATTAAGGGATTATCTTATTGAACAAGTTTTAATCAAGATTCACGCCTGAACAAGCTCATCTCCAACTATCTCTTCTCCAAATATTTCGGTAAGTTTGATCCTTTTCTTGTTATTCGTCACACGATTGCTATCGTGCTCACTCAGTTTAGGTTTTGGGGGAATTTCTGCGGGAATTCCTTGGTATATGAATCGTGTTTGATGAATTAGATCTTCCTCAAATGATTTGCTGTCATATTCTAATTTCCTCTTGCGAATGATAAAGGGAACCGGATTCTTGAGAAAAGTCGCGATTGAATTGGCCACGGTGTATGCGAAGTCCCTTAACATAATTGCTATGTCGATAACTACCATAATAGTTGATGCCGATAAACTAAAGACTCTTGTTTGAATCGCGGATTCAATTTTTATGGCCCTAGATATAACTAGATCCAATCGAGTCACATCCCATATTCTTGTAGGTCCTGTGAATCTATTCGCCTTCTCAAGGGTAGGTAAGGAATAATAGTAAATCAACTCTGCGTTCCAAGCCACAGTTGCCGCTAACTCTAGCATAGATTTCTTGATTACTATAATAATCAACCCTTTAAACAAATATCCTAGAATGAAAATGATAGAATCCTTTACAATTTTTACTGGATGTGAGGTTTTAGAAGATAAAGGTGGATAGAAAGACAGGGGGTAATGGGGGAGCAATAAGACCATTTTACATTCTCGTAAATCTTCATAGCCACCGATTTAAGCCTTATTAGTTAAATTGGCATGACCATTTTGTGCAATTTGGACAAGTATCTGTACATGGTAATTTATGGAAAAAGTTGTTCACAGTGCTGCAACCAACGAACCTAACTCATGATCGGGATGAGAATTCCGATACGGATGCTTGAATCCTAATATTATCCCAGTAAGAGAATAATGTTTGGATATATTCATTCGGTTAAAAGCATTAAAACTGACATTTTCTCAGGTAATTCCCTCTTCGGCTCTCAGCCATTGAAATAAATCGGATTTTTTCTTGGAATTGGATGGTGACGTAACTCTTGTGAGTTTACGTCTCGAACGTCGGTTACACCACTTTGATTGATTTAATCAATT
>JAATVT010000041.1 GCA_014523685.1 Nitrososphaerales archaeon TH5893 | reverse complement strand
TATCGATCATAACCAGAGTTATAGTAACGATTGCATTCCAATACAAGGACGAATGGGTATTATTAATGGTTGTTTGCCTACCAATGCATACGAATAATATTCTCTATTTTAATTAAGTAAAGCAAGCTTATACAATTAGTTGGCTGATAAAAATCAGTAATAATAAAGCAATCTTAAGGAGGTCAAATAAGAATCCTATTCTCGTTCCCGATCAATCGAATTGGTGGGAAGCAAAGGCCGTTTTTAATTGTGCAATATTATATGATAAAAATAAGGTACATATGCTCTATCGTGCAATTGGCGACTACGAGGACTATATATCAAGAATAGGATATGCCTCAAGCAACGATGGCCACACGTTTAATCGACGCAAAGAAATAGCCTTTGGTCCGAGTGAAGATTATGAAAGGAATGGAATAGAAGATCCTAGGTTAGTTGAAATCGGCAGCAAAACGTACATCACTTATGTAGTCCCATCTAGCTATGCTCTAGGAATACCAATTGTTTCTTCGGCCTTAGCGACAACTTCAGACTATTATGAATTTAAACGACTTGGTATTATAACTAGCATAGGATCTGATAACAAGGATGTAGTTCTTTTTCCAGAAAAAATTAAGAGTCTCTATAGGGAACAAAAGACTTCTTATTTTTCTTTACAAAGGCCAAGTGCATGGATAGGATCTGCCTATGGAGTTTATAGACCAAGTATGTGGCTAGCAGAAGGATCTCTGTTAACAAAATTTGAGAGATACTGGCCTCTATTGAGTCCCAAGGAAGATTGGGAGATTCTAAAGGTCGGGGCTGGCGTTCCACCTATTAAGACAAAGTATGGATGGCTAATCATATATCATGGAGTCAGCTATGATAGAATCTATAGAGTTGGCGCTGCGCTTTTGGACTTGAGGGAACCTATTAATGTTATTGGTAGAACTAAAAGACCCATCTTGGAACCTAGAGAACCTTATGAGAAATATGGTGACGTTAATAATGTTGTCTTTCCTACAGGAGCGTGCACAATAGATGGAGAGGTATTCATTTATTATGGTGGCGCTGACAGAGTTTGCTGCCTTGCAACAGTAGAGCTGACCGATCTCGTTGAACACATATTGCAGGACAGTATAACCTAGGTGGTATCTTTCTTGCATAATAAATAACCCAATGACCGGCCCAAGAAAGGATAAAATTTGATTATAAGGAATGGTTCATTAAAACACTACTTAAACTAAAGATATCATATTATTTGGCCAGCTGTCTAATACCCAGCTTCTAGTCCAGAATCATACTAATAATATAGATGATTTTCAGCGATCGCGGGTTAGAGTATAGAAAAAAGGGTAAAATGAGAAATACATAGCAGCGTTATAAAAATAATATGTCTGCACTGCAATGCATACCATATTTCTAGTAGTGTGCAGCTTCTTTTGTGATAGGATGGACACTGAAAAGGATATCGAAATTGCAGCTGCCAAGTTAATGATGGATACTAAACTGCCGAAGCTCGAGGTATTGAAAATGATTCTCGGTAGGTATCCAAACCAGAAGAATACGGGCATGGATTATACCAGGATTTTTTGATTGGGTAATAGAACTACTATTAGCAAACCGATGCTGTCTGTAAATAGAGGGAACTGTAAAGATGAGCAGAAATAATGATAACGATAGTATCAGAAATAATGTCCTCAATAGGAAATAACCATGACTTCTTATCTATTACCAAGATATAATACCATAAGTAGGCAAATCGCAGCTCTGAGGGTAAATCCTTATTGTCTAGGATGGAGTTTGAGAAAGGAGGTATGTTAAATGTGGAAAGGTGAAGGATGGAGAAAAATAAGGCATTGGAGAGAAAGTGAAACAGCTATTGTCTCATATCGGTAGTAATAGTAATACCAGCGAAACTCATCAAGGGAACATTAGTAATTCCATATCATCATTTAAAATATTCAAAGACAGGGGACATGCCGCCAGGCTTCTTGGAGAGCGGTTAAGAGCACATTTTATGAAGAAACATATTCCCTTATCAAAGCAACAAATACTTGTTTTGGCTATCCCAAGGGGCGGCGTTGTAACAGGAGACGTTATTGCTTCTCACATGGGCGTAAATCTGGATGTAGTAGTTTCAAGAAAAATTGGATCACCATGGAATCCCGAGTTAGCAATAGGAGCTGTTATGCACGATGGCACATTCTATCCAAATGAAGATGTAATAGATAGGCTAAATATTCCTCAAGACTACATAGATGAGCAAATAGCAGTACAAATAAGAGAGATCGAGCGACGACTCAGGAAATTTAGAAGGATCAAAAAATATTGGATTTATAATACAATGAAAGACAAAACTATAATCTTAGTAGATGATGGCATTGCTACGGGTGCAACAGTATTTGCTGCTGTAAAATGGATAATAAAACAAAAACCAAAGCAGATCATTGTTGCAGTCCCGATAGGTCCTAGAGGTACTATTGAAAAACTTAGAACAGAAGAAGGAGTAGACGATGTGATCGTATTGAAAACGCCTCTCGAATTCCAAGCAGTTGGACAATTTTACAGAGAATTTTCACAAATTGATGATGATACAGTAACACAAATAATGGAAAAGTATGACAATGAAGAGCACAATAACGATGAGAAGGAAAAACAATAACGACACAAATAATAACAATAATAATAGTTATAATGATAATAACAACCATTACGATAAAATCATTGCACACAATTATACCAATAGCACTAGCCACTAACGGCTTGACTGAACTGGATTAACCAGCAATGTCCGTCATAGATAACAAGAAAATAGCTCAGAATAGTAAGGACATCAATGATGCGATTGATAGTAATAATACTTCAAATATTCCTGCCAATTGCAATAAAAGCAAATTACTTAAAAGAATTTACGATAATCTGCAGATAAGGAAAATAAATGAATTTGAATTTCTTATAGAAAATGCAGATATTGATATTGCAAGAAACAACGAATTGATGGGAGGAGACTATGGACGAAAACAACAACGGCAAAAACAGTTTAGAATGAGAGTTCCAGTTAGAATTCTTGCAAATGACCTGCTGGTTTCACATATGTTATCAGATCGTACAGTTGGTCAAGTAATGAATGTATCTACTCTCCCAGGGATAATAAAACATGTGGTAGTTCTACCAGACGGACATGAAGGTTATGGATTCCCTGTGGGATGTGTCGCAGCTACAAACCTAGAAGAAGAAGGGGAATTCGAACGAAGAGATAAAATCGGTGGTGTTATTAGTCCTGGCGGTGTTGGATATGACATCAACTGTGGTGTCAGACTTATTCGTACAAACCTTGTTGAAAATGATGTAAAATTTAAACTAAGGGATTTAGTTAATGAATTATTTGATTCAATACCTTCTGGCCTTGGAAGTAAAGGTCGTATTGAACTTACAAAATCAGAATTAGACAAGGTACTAGTCGAAGGAGCGGGATGGGCAATATCTCAGGGCTACGGGTGGCATGGTATGGATACAGATGTTTGTGAGGAAAATGGCTGCATTGAAAATGCGGATCCCTCGAACCAAATAGTATCAGATATTGCTAAAAGAAGGGGGATTTCCCAAATCGGAAGCTTAGGTTCAGGAAATCATTTTCTTGAAGTACAAAAAGTCGACAAAATACTCAATGAAGCAGCGGCAAGGATTATGGGTATAACACGAATAGGTCAGATCACCATCTTGATACATTGTGGATCTCGGGGCTTTGGACACCAACTTTGTAGTGATTATCTGCGTATTTCAGAAATTGCCATGAGAGAATATAATATACAATTACCAGACAGAGAGCTTGCCTGTGTTCCACATAGTTCAAAGGAAGGACAAAATTATGTGAAAGCAATGAATTGCGCTCTGAATTTTGCATGGTGTAATAGACACATGATAATGCATTGGACAAGAAAAACATTTGAAAAAGTATTCCACAAAGGTGATCAAGATCTTGACATGAGACTTGTTTATGATGTTGCTCATAACATTGCCAAAGTAGAGTACCACGACATTGATCGCTTAGAGAATAATAATAGCATCAGCCTTGGTAATATTTTTAATAATAAAAGAAATAGAAATAACATGGGCCATAAGAAGGTCTTGGTGC
The DNA here is from genome assembly GCA_014523685.1 of Nitrososphaerales archaeon TH5893. Classification (GTDB taxonomy): domain Archaea; phylum Thermoproteota; class Nitrososphaeria; order Nitrososphaerales; family Nitrososphaeraceae; genus TH5893. Next base: position 358 of record JAATVT010000041.1, on the reverse strand, counting down.
ATAGAAAGGGAGCAACAAGGGCTTTTCCTGCCGGAATGAATCAAATTCCGCTAAAATATCGTAATATAGGACAGCCAGTGATTATACCCGGTTCAATGGGTACTGCAAGTTGGTTACTTTTGGGCGGTCCAAACTCAATGAATCTTACTTTTGGTTCTGCTGCTCATGGCGCTGGAAGAATGATGTCAAGATCTGCTGCAAGGCGAAGCCATACTCAACTGCAGGTAAGTAAACTGCTAGAGTCAAGGGGAATATACATTAAATCACTTACTAGAGAGGGGATAGTAGAAGAATCACCTGATGCATACAAAGATGTAGACATTGTTGCAGATGTCTCCCATAATTTGGGAATAGCTAC
>JAATVT010000040.1 GCA_014523685.1 Nitrososphaerales archaeon TH5893 | reverse complement strand
TCATTCTATCTATCCTACTGACCCTTCCATTTCCATTTTTACAAGTCTGTTTAATTCTACTGCATATTCCATTGGCAATTCCTTTGTGAAAGGCTCCATAAATCCCCCAACTATCATAGATAGCGCATCAGACTCGGAAAAACCTCTACTCATCAGATAAAAGATCTGGTCTTCTCCTATTTTCCCTACAGTTGCTTCATGAGAGATAGTGGCATCCTCTTCATTTACCTCTACATAAGGGTAAGTGTCAGTCCTTGAATTTTCATCTAATAGTAGTGCATCACACCTAACGTTCGATTTAACACCTGTAGCCCCTTTTGCAACATGTAGTAATCCTCTATATGTCGTTCTACCTGAATCTTTACTAACTGATTTGCTTGTAATCCTTGAAGTTGTATTTGGTGCCAAATGAACTGCCTTGGCTCCTGCATCTTGGTGTTGACTAGAGCCAGCAAATGCGACCGATATGACCTCTGCGTGAGCATTCCTTCCGAGCATATATACCCCTGGGTATTTCATAGTTAGTCTGCTGCCAAGATTTCCATCAATCCATTCAACTGACGCATTCTCATATGCATATGCTCTTTTAGTTACTAAATTATACACATCTTTACTCCAATTCTGTATAGTAGTATACCTAATCTTGGCACCCTTCTTAGCGATTAATTCAACAACCGCAGAATGGAGGGATTCAGTTGTATATACCGGTGCAGTACATCCTTCTATATAGTGAACTTCGGAACCCTCATCTGCAATTATTAACGTCCTTTCAAACTGACCGATATTTTCTGCGTTAATTCTAAAATATGCTTGGAGAGGAAGATCAACCTTCACATTTGGTGGAACATAGATGAATGAACCACCAGACCAGACTGCACTGTTCAAGGCTGCAAATTTATTGTCTTCTGGGGGGATAACTTTGCCAAAATGCTTTCTCATAAGTTCAGGATGCTTTTTCACTGCAGTATCAGTATCGGCAAATATTACACCTTTCTTTTCTAAATCCTCTCTCAAATTGTGATAGACAACTTCTGATTCGTATTGAGCGCCAACACCTGCAAGGAATTTTCGTTCTGCTTCTGGAATTCCTAGTTTTTCAAATGTGTTTCTGACGGATTCCGGAACATCATCCCAGCTCTTACCTTGCTTCTCAGCGGCCTTGGCGTAGTAGTATATATTCTGAAAATCAATTTTTGACAAATCGCCCCCCCAATTGGGCATGGGCTTGCTCAAGAAAACCTCATAGGATCTTAATCTAAAGTCCCTCATCCAGTCGGGCTCATCTTTCAACTTGCTAATCTCTTCAACTGTGCCTCTCGACAGGCCCTTTTTACTTAAGTATACATATAAATCAGTAGAGTCTTTAAAATCATACTTGCTGTAATCCATATCTAAATTAGATTTGGTAGTCATCACTTGAATAGCTGCATTAAAACTATTTAAACGCCGTTGAGTCAATTAGGCACGAGGCTGTGGCTAGAGGTATTTGGAGGAGATAGTGATTATATATCAGTACGATATTGTCGACAACAAATGGCTTGCATTGGATACCCAAACTCCTAGGGCCAATGAAACACCAGAAATATTGGTAGGAGCAATTTTTTGGTAAATCTTACATCTCATGGTAACGCAGTTGTCTGTTCGTATCAAATGAACATACATATGCTACATAAGAAAGGAATGACTATAGTAGTATTATAATCACTAAGCCACCACCTTTAAAGTCTAGAAGGATCCGGATGGGAGATTTACGCTAGAATATCCTTCTAACTGGAAAGCAGATGGAATGCCCAATAGATTTGAAGACAATGAGTTAACTTTAACAAGCTCCGATAATACTATTTTGGAATCGTGAATTAACTTTTCTAGATCTTTAAACTTCACTCTTCTTATTTTCTATGGATTCTAGAGAATAAGCAGAACTATTAGACTACTTTAACTTAAATGACTGTATGGCGTAATTATACGCGTCCTCTATATGATACAACAAAATAGTTATCCTATGAAAGAATGGCATCGTGAAAATATGCAAAAAAGAGTTATCAAGTATGTAATTGGTTTGTCAGATGACGCGACTTCATATCAGAAAAAACAGCATAAGAAATATGGTGGTAACATTGCAAATGTCTACAAGAACATTGATTTTGATATTAGACATGGAGTTACTAGAGAGGAAGTCCTTTTATTTTTGGATAAAGTCAGAAAAGATGCTGACTTCTCTAATGTTAGAAATAGTCTAGGCGGCGTTGGAAGATTAGACGAAATTCAAAGTCATTTTAACTAACATTATTTTCAAATGAGACCTCTGATACATCAGTTGTTAAAGATATTACCCTAGGCTTTGCATTCTTTAGTTAAATGCAAAGCAATGCCAAAGTTCTGGTCGGTCAAAATGTAAAGTAAAGTAAAGTAAAGTAGGTTTGATTTAAAACCTTATATTTACAACTTTTGCTAATATATTTATCATGCCTATAATAACAGTAGCGTTATACAGTGGCAGACCTCAAAAAGATAAAGATAGGCTGGCTGAAGCAATCACTGATGACGTAGTAAATATATTAAAAGTACAACGAAATGATGTCATTATAGTTTTCCAAGAAGCTACTCATGGAAACTGGTATGCTTCAGGAATACGTCTTTAACAATAGCTATTTGGTTCCTGTATTTTTTAGTTCGTGTATTCTATTTCGAATAGTTACTTCTGTAATCCCTGCAGCCTTTGCTATATCAAGCTGCGTTACATTTTCCCCAGCCTTGAAGGATGAAATGTAAAGTACTGTTGCTGCAAAACTCATCGGATTTTTTCCAGCAGATATTCCCTTTTGAATGATTTGTGTCATCATATTCATTGCTATACGTGTTATTGTCTCCGACAGATTAGCCTTATTCGCAATCTTGACAATACATTTCATTGGATCGGCCATAGGCACCCTAAGGTCAAGCTCACAGATTATCAATCTACAGCTTCTTGCTATATCTTTACGCTTTAGATTACTTGCCGCAGCCACATCCCTGAGTGTTCTAGGTATACCTATTTCCCTACATGAGACGTATATTGCCGCACTTAGTATTGCAGAAATAGATCTACCACGTGTTAATCCTCTTTCTTGTGCTTTTCTATACATATAGGCTACCCTTTCGATTACTACATCTGACAGTCCAAGTTTATCCTTTAGTATGTCAAGTTGGGAGAAGGCCAGAACGAAATTTCTGTCTCTGCTACTAAAATATTGTGTCCTAGCATCCCATGCTCTTAGTCTCTTAAAAGTACTATACATATAGTCATCCAACTTCTGTCCGCTTGCATCTCTACCTGTTTTTGAAATTATTGTGGCAAGGCCTCTATCATGTTTAGCTAGAGAAGTAGGTATTCCAGTTCTTGATTTGCTATTTTTTTCTTCGAGCGTAAACGCACGCCATTCGGGATTAGAAATATCTTCGGATTTTTCAGTAATCACCATGCCACAATTACTACAAAAAACTTCACCTAACTCAGGATCTGTAATTGCGTCTGTATGATTATTACTGTGACAAACCGAACAAGAGCTTGTTTTTAGTATTTTCTTATTGTTTCGCTTCTGGATTTCTGCTATTTCCGTATAGGTAACATCACTGTAATGCTATTTAAACCAACATTAACACGATATGTTCGTCAAATATATGGACTAGAAGTGCTGCTGACGCGACTATAGAAGAACTTTCTGCAAAGGGTTACTAGACAAAGAGGATTGAAAGACAAACTCCAAAAAATGATCATCAAGCAAATCTTGAAGAGTTTATTCTCAGAATTAAAGTCTAAAGGCCTATGTTTCCTAAATATACAAGACGTTTAAACGGAAATAGAACAAGAGTTAGCGCAGATCATGAAAATATACCTTGGGGCTTCAGGGGCAATAGACTTTCTCCGTCTTGCAGAGGGTAGAGAACAGACTAAGAGACGCTCAGTGCAAGCCTCTCCTCAAGACTACGCTCATTGACAAGCTTCCTTTTTAAGTCCCTAAAAACAGGATCCAGGGTTAGAGATGAAGTATTTGACTAGATTTCAACATTGATACTATTTTTTATAAAATCTTATTAAATTTCAATCTTAGTTTCCCAAATTTAACAACATATAATGCGATAGATTAAATATCTGTTCTTGTTTACCTAATGTCACGAACATAAACTGACGGATGTCCTAATACCTTGACCCTCCATATCTTGTAAGAGCGACTATCTTGCTCGATAGGAGGCTTTGTTTAATATTGAATTCCACTGTTGCTTAGGTGAATGTTAGGTGCTCTATTTTATACAATTTCTGCAATCCCAAATCTGTTCCCTTTAGAGGTAACTCTAACCTTAACGATATCTCATACCTTTCCATTTTTGATAAATAGTGTTCTTCAGGTACCTCTAATTTCAGATATATATGATGTATTATATCATGTATGCGTATACTAATGAAATCTTCTACATAGGAAGCTACTTTAGACAATATATTCAGAAAAAAACTATCTTAGGGCTTGACTTCATACAGTATATTAAATGAATTATCTAGAGGCAATTTCCTTACGTTGCTAAAACCTGCCTCATCACAATATTTTTTAACCATAGAAGGGGGCATTCCTAAAGTTCCTAAACCTTCTCCACCCTCTGCCAGTGATGTAGTCATACAATACATTATGCTCCAGCCATAAAATAATGCTCCCATTGTTCCGTAGTTATCTTCCAGTCTTTCTTTAGAATTAATTTCTAGCCACAGATATGTTCCATCAGGCTTTAGCGCTTGACGGATAGATTTGAGTGCAGAACGAGGATCGACCATGTCATGTATAACATCAAATGTGGTAATCAAATCGTATTTTTCTTCTGGTGGAAACCCTTTTGATATATCCATCTGCCTAAATGATAACCTGTCTGATACACCTGTGTAGACAGATTGGGTTCTAGCGTGTTCCAAACCTAGTTCAATTTTATCAAAACCTACAAATCGGGAATTGGGAAATGCTTGGGCAAGCTTTATAATAGCTCTTCCTCTTCCACAACCTACATCTGCAACTATTGCACCATTTTCTAGCTTTGATTTCACATGTGGTACAACGGGAATCCATTCTTGTAGAAGCAAGTTATCAAACCAAGAAGCAGTAGTACGCTCCGTTCCTACAAATTCATTTTCATCAAATTCTTTAAGTGATATTCCACCACCTTTTTTGAATACCTCTACTAATTTTTCCATATTCTTTACTTCTCCAAAAAGTGATTGATATAGCCCTGAAGCAAACATTGGACCACTCTCTTCTGTTAACACGGGTGCATGTTCTGGAGGAAGTCTATAATGTTGACTTGAAGGATCATATTCTAGATAACCTGCACACGCCATCGCGTTAAGCCACTCTTTTGAATATCGTTCGTTAATACCAGCTGTCTTTGATAATTCTGTCATAGTCATAGGACCTCCTGCTTCAAGTTTCTTGAAAAGATTTAGTCTATCTCCAATACAACACATCAAACTGGTATATGTTCCACTTATATCTCTAAAAACCCTATCAAGAAAGGTATTCATTTTTGCCTCATCAAAATGACTTTTAGTTTCAGACAATTGGAATCCTAGAATTAAAGGCCAATATTAAGGCAATGCCAAGACTAGATTCCACAGATTTATTAGATGATTAGATGAAGGGGAATCTCCCAGACAAAGTGAATCGGGAACATTATAATAATATAATTTTCGAAAAGAATTCTTTTGATCCGTTCAGAACCGACCAAGCGATAGAGGATAAGAATGGACCATACTATACCAATACCTATTCAGAATTGCATACAATCTGTATTCCATCTGGATCGGAAACCATTAATTGATTTTTATCAGTCTCTTGTATCCTTCGCTGCGGTTCGTAATTTGCAGATTGACGATTAATAGTATCCCAAAGTGTGCTAAAAGATTTGTCAGGTATGGTTATTGTAAAGTTTTCGAGCCCAGACATGCCTTGGATATGACCTTCTCCATTCAGACTATGCCAAGTATTCATTCCGATATGATGATGATATCCT
>JAATVT010000242.1 GCA_014523685.1 Nitrososphaerales archaeon TH5893 | reverse complement strand
TGATAAATGTGAGATGAAATTCATGGATTGGGGATATAAGGACATAAAAACAATATTTAATTCTCAGATAGAATATCCATGTTAAATGTCGGCCATCAATCAAGGATATGTAAAAATCGATAGCTACGAATGAAAATGAGAATTAAACTGATGAAGTGAATTATTATAATGCAACAGGATCCCCCTACAAGTGATAATAATGATCAGCATTATATTTTCGGAGTATTTTTCATATCCATAGCTATATCCATAGCTCTGGCTGCTATTATCACAGAAATTGCATCTATTAACAAAGTGTCAATGTATTATTATCCCATTATATGGATAGGGAGCTTTGCAATTACATTTCTCACATTATTTCACGACAAACGCGGCCTTATGCGTTCTCTCCAGAGCAGAATGAAAAATAGCATTAGATGGCCAGGAAAGGTCAAAGTTCTAAATGGGATATGTTGGGCAGGACCCTTTGCTGCAATAGCTATCTATCCCGCTCTTTTGCCATATTTAGTATTGGTGGGCATAGGTCTAGGAAATATTTCCACTTATCTATTTTTAAAGAAATATAATGGGATAAATCACCGTGAACAACTAATTGTTGGCCTAGTGTCATTAGCTGCAATTCCTGTTACGTATGGAATGCATACGAGTATTATTGCGGTTAAGGAGGATATCGCTGTAATGCTATCTCGAATCTTTGTAGCTTTAGCTTATGCAGTTGGCGGTGTATATGCAATACTCACAAATAATGGACAATAAGATATTTTTAATCTCTATTGTGGAAGCGATGGACTCATATAGCTGCCGACTCTGCTAATGCGATTACTTTAACATTAGTGTAGCTGTGAAATTAGGTTATGATATGTCTGTAGTTTGGAAAGAAGGGGTATAGATTAATAATGCTCATAATAAATGAATTGGTTAGGACATTGAATTGAGAAGTTCGAAAAAGATTCATGCTATTCTCAGAAAAGGATCCAACGGCATGCTCAAGGATAAAAATATTCTCAGTTGTGATTTTATTAAAGTACAAATCATTAGAAGCCAGCAATGGCAATTGAAATGGTAATGAGTAATGAACGGTGATAAGAAAGGAGATTGGTGTATTGTATCTCTTGATGGAACAATTATCAGAGCCAAAATCATCCACAAGAGCAGAGGAAAATACAAGATAGTAGAAGACACAAAGAACGGAATTTATGTCGATAAAATTGTTGATGCATCAGATATAATACAAGTAGAAAAAAAATAGCCATTAGGCGAGCGAGAGAATTCCCCCTTCATCTGGTGAGTACACAAAAAAAGGTGCCCCCATTTTCTATTCCAATTGTTACCTTATGACTCTAGCTAGACCAACTAAGTATGTGTTTATGAACAAGGCATTTTATAGGTATTCGCAGTTTTCTCTCAAAAAAATCTTCATGACTCGAAAAATACAATGGCCATATGATAACGTAAATTGTACATCACAGATCCTTTTTATTTTTCTATAGGATTCAAATCTATATAGTCCTGAAAATATACTATTTTTAATAAAAAATGGAGAACACTGCGCTATTAAAGGATCAAGATTTCCGTACTGAACTATTAGAATCATAGCAGATTCAAATGAGACATTCAACGGCCGCGTCAACAATTCCTTTTAGAATTAAACAGCATATTTGGTATGTTCTATCATTAATACGGTCAAGAGGAATAAATTGGGTTTATCCGTGTTTATATATATCTTGATAAATAGTAGGTTTTAGCTACCGGACAACCGGAATCGCAACCACGCCAATCGTGCAGGCTCCTACTCTAGTGGTCTATTAATTAACCAAGAAATTTGCTAAAAAAGATTGAGTGTCAGTTTTCTAGATCAAAATACGAAATTCTTTAACCTTCTTTTTGTGACTGACAATTTCCCACTACATTTTTTGCAGGGATTTATGAAACTATAGGAAGAGAGCAAGCACCGCTGTACCTGGATGGTTGATTCTGATTCCCTAATTTCTCCGCGTATTTTATATTATTAGCGTCTTGTTTCATTAGGGATATTCAACAAATCATACCAAGGATCACTCTAATTTCCAGGTCATAGATTCCACTCTTACTGGGCTTATTCATGGCTGCAATATTCCGATAAAGTATGTTTCTTGCTTCAAGTAGTCCGTCAAAAAAAATCATAGCTGATATAAACAGACTCTAGTCAAGTTATATCGAACGGGAATTAGGCATGAATGAGACTATAATTATTACATTTTTGGTCTAATATATTGAAAAGTAGTGTACCGAGCATAACAAATACCACAATAATTAATTATTACCACTTATAATACCAAGAATAATGTCAGAAGAGGAAAATATTGACGCCTATTTATCGAGTAGAGAACGGGAACATAGAGAAGAGCAAGATCAGAGTGAATTGGAACCGTCAGTAGCTGGAGGAGTATATAAGGCAGTCGTGGAAGGCGAAGAGACAGGTGAGCGAGAGGAGCCATCTATCTCGACCGTTGGCCAACCACAACCACAACCTAAGACACAAAGCAAGAGGGCGTCTATAAGAAAAATCCAGAAGTCTATATCTGATGTCTCAAAGCAATTGGATAAGCAGACGGCTCAAATCAACAAGCTATCACAGGTAGTTCAAACCCTGCAGAAACAAACAAAATCAACACAAAGACAGTCCGAGCTAACCAATCAAATTCGGTCTCAAGTAAACCAAATACAAAGAGGGATAACTCAAGTACAGAAGACTGTACAAAAGAAGGCTCCAGCGCCGTCAGCGTCAAAATCTGTCAAGAAAAAGTCCACCAAAAAGAAGAAAAAGTAGAACTCAATAACCCCTCCTTTTCTTGTTTGTTGAAACCCACACTTGCATTGTATTTGTACAACCCGGTGTATTTCGATTCTCTGATTCACATTAACACAGGATTATAGCATATGAATCATTCAACAATTTTGTCCTAATGGGAACCCAGGTAGGAGAAGAATCATTTGTTACCAATTAGGAGAAATTGTGGTAATGTAGAGTACCTAATTATACTTATGATTGACTTTATAGCAATAGATTATAGAACCAGTGTGTGAAACGATTACGGTATTATACGGTGCATGTACCGTACGCTAAGCTGAGATGCTAACGGATTGTTGGTGTATGGGGACATGAATCAATCAGTCCTTGCTATAGTAGCATTCCTATCACCAAAGATCCCACACCAACAGTCTACAATAGCCATCAATGAATAAAAATAGTTCAAAGTTTATGCATGTACATTTCTTATAGACTATCTCATATCCCCTTTCTAGACCATTAGAATGAATATATTATCTTAAGCAGATTATCCTACTACATATCACATTAAAATGGGAGCTATACAAGTTTCTCAATCCAGAAATAATAATAGACTATAATTACAAAGTACAATGAATCAAAAAAGTTTCGTAATAGCTGCAATACTAGCAGCAACTGCACTCTCTGTGATTGCGACACCTTTGGCATATGCTCAAGACACGGGAGAGGAAGATCCTGCAACAGGAGATACCAGTACAACCAGCACAGATCAAAATGTAAAACAAAAGAACACCGGAAGTGGTGAATCAAGAAACTTCAACTGTGGTGAAAACCTAATCAAAGCTGGTGTAGAAGATCAAGAGTGTGAATTCGAAGATTAGATAAGCAGGTAAAGACTAACAGGTCATAACTGCTTTCAATCCTTTTTTTATTTCTATCTGTAATTTCATGAAACATCAGTAGGGAGAGGGAGGAGATATCTAAAATAGCTGAAATGCTAAGTAAATTCAGAATACATACGAACGTAGGAGCCTACGCGATTTGCGGTGTTGCGATTCCGGTTGTCCGGTAGCTAAAACCTACTTTATTACAACTAAGCCAACTATCAGATAATCTCCCTCAGATTGCTATTGGTACTTTAAACGAATAGAAAAGAAGGTATCTGGCAATATCCTTCATGCCGATTGCTTTTAAATATAAGAAATACGGATACCTCTTACTTTACTTCATCCCGAAGAGTCCCTTAAGTCCTTCAGAAATACTACTGAGGATATCGCCCTCTCCTCCAGTTTGATTCATGACTGCTTGTCCTGCCTCTCCTGTTTGATTCATGACTGCTTGTCCTGCCTCTCCTGTTTGATTCATGACTGCTTGTCCTGCCTCTCCTGTTTGATT
>JAATVT010000241.1 GCA_014523685.1 Nitrososphaerales archaeon TH5893 | reverse complement strand
CTCTTTGCTGAGCTTTTCTATAAATATAGGCTGCCTTTTCAATTATTGTATCAGTTAGACCGAGCTTTTCTTTGTATTTGTTCAGTTCATAGAATGCTTGTCTCAGACTTCTATCTTCAGACTTATTTACCTGTAATCTCAAATCCCACGTTCTTAACCTCTCTATTGTGGAGCGCATGGATGCATTCAATAACTGCCCGCTTGCATCTCTATTTCCTCTCCCTATAACAGTGGAAAGTCCCATATCGTGAACAGCAAAAGAACGTGGAGGGCCCGTTCTTACTCTATTGTTTAGTTCCTCTAATGTAAATCCACGGTTTTCTTCGTGCGCAAAATCTGCTATCCTATCAGAAATTACTATTCCACAGTTGCTGCAGATTAGTTCGCCAGATTCGTTGTCTGTAATCGGAACATGATTCTTCATACAGATGTGAGAAGTAACCTGATCGTTCAATTTTTTTCAAGACCCTTATCCAGACTCAGTAGATTGGAATGTTCTATGAAGACCGTACTTCTTGTGCTAAGATCGTAGTGTTTAGTAACCAAATCGCTATGAATGACAAATACTTGCCAGATTATTTAATGACAACGTCTACAGTGTACTTCACTGTACTGCATAAACACAGAAACTCAGAAAAAAAGTGGTTAGGGTGTAACTCTCAAGTTAAAGGTATCTCTTATTTGATTTTGAGGTATTTGTGAGCCTATTGCGGTTATTTCAGCTGTAATTCTGTAGTCTGCATTAGGTTTAAGGAAGTTTGATTCAACATGATACGCTCCTGTTACAGGATCACTAAAGTCCGGTCCATATACTCTTGTTGTATTGGTATCATTTGCTGCTATTAATTCCACTTGTAGATCATTTCCAAGTGCAAAGAAGCTTCTTGAAAATACTGTTTGGTTAGTGTTTCCATCCGAGATAGCAATATTATATGTCATAGGTGTTGTCTCCTCAGCAGTTACTGTAGTAGGATGAAAGTTGAGCAATGTCCTATCGTTTTTGGCTAGGCTAAGAACGGATCCAGTTCCTGACGTCAATACAAAGTTATTTCCCTGTTCAACTGCGGTACTAACTGACACCTTTCCTATTCTCCATGGATGTATTTCACAATGGTATGTAAATTCTCCTGCCTGGTCTGTATCAAAGGTGTATTGGAAAAATGCGCCATATGGTATTATTCCTGAATTGAAAATCGAGCCAGCAGGGAGGCTAGTTACTGTATGTGGCTGACCTGGGTCATCATTAACCCATCCTATTGTGGTACCGGCAGGAATGGCAATATTTGGAGGATAGTAGTGTTGTGGGCTGCTTTGTTGAGAAGCCCCAGGAGGTATTCTTACTACGTAAGTTGGAAGTACTTTTTCTTCTGTAGGTACGAATCCAGTCGAAAATCCACCACCAAACTGTCCAAAGGCAGCATTTGTAAATATTGGACCTGCTGTTGTGATAATAACAAGTACTAAACCTGTTAGTAAGATAGCTTTTAGTCCACTCGCCATTAGACCGCAACATATTTTCATAGTAATAAATCTGCCGATCTAGGTTACTATACGCAATCCCTAGCATACAAAATAATAAGAGTGCATTAAACTGTGGAATGGAGCCCTAGATTAAATTATGTTAAGGCATTACATCAGTCAAGTCCGCTGCGACTTTATATCCTAGATGACTTCGCCATTGTTAATAACTATTACATAATGATTAGGATGCAGGGTGCAGTGTGCAGGGTGGCAGACTTAGCTAGGAACAATAATCGAAATACGCATGTTTCCGACGCCATGGGTAAAATCATCACAATTTGGAAGAAGTGTTCCTTCAGAATGTGTACAAACTCTAAATGGATATCCATAAGGAACTGCGCTGTCAGGTATAGTGAAGTTTCCTGTTGCATTGGGGTCGGTGCGGACTGTTCGCGTATCTGAATAACCGAACGGTCCTATAATTTCGACGGTAGCAAGTCTCAAACCCAATGCCGACCCATAAAGATCCACATATAGTGACCAAGCATAAGCTGTTTGTAGTGTCGTTATTGCTACCGATATAGCCAGAGTAATAGTGGCGGTTGCAAATAAAATTTGCCTATTCATTTGACTCTCCTTGTAAACATTTTCACTACCAAAAGAAATTATTTAATTTTTTAGGAAAGGATCTAAAATGCTTGTTAAAGAGAACTGAACTTGTTGTTTTAACCTTATCATGAATGCGCTTATCTTGCTCTTCGTATCCTACTTTACGCTCAAGATTGGCATAAATTGGCGTAGTACTTTTTAATATCATTTGCAAAACGATCACCAGAAGCAAAAGCTTCCCTCAATATGATTAGGATACTCTATAGTGGTGCTTCTGGAGTTGTAACCTATGTAATTTCTGCAGCGACTTTGCGATCTGCTATAACATATGTTGAATATATCTGATAAGAACAGTATCGTACTGAGAATCATTCCAATGATATCTTGCCCTCGTGTTTTTTACCTCTCATAAAAGATTGTATTGATATATCAACGAAAGGAAGTGTCATATAATACATTGGCTTGAAAATCTATATCTGTTATCAAAACGATATGGCAGTACTTGTAATCTGAGATTATCTCTAGAACTCTATATGCCTGTAAAATGATCTTTTTACTAACTCAGCTGTCAACAAATATGCTAAGACTATAGCAGCAATTATCGGGAGATATACCAGAGGTAGCGTTGTAAGATTAAACAATTTACCCAGAAATGAAATAGGTATAAGAGTTGTTATTGCTATAATCAATAAAGTAGATGTTAGTAAATACCTGCTAGGCTTACTTTTTAAAAATGGTCTTCTTGTTCTTATTACAAGAACAACAACAGATGCTGAGATTATAGACTCCATAAACCATGCAGTTCTAAACTCATCTGGTGTAGAATTTAGTAATAACAAAAGAGTACCAAAAGTAATATAATCAAATACCGTACTCAATAAACCAAAGACCAACATAAATTTGCGTATAAACCCAATATCCCAACGTCTTGGCTTTTGAATCATTTCTTTATCTACATTATCTGTAGATATAGTCATCTCTGGAATATCAGTCATCAAGTTCATAAGTAGAATTTGCTTTGGTAATAAAGGAAGAAATGACAAGAATAATGATGCTCCTGCCATACTAAACATGTTTCCAAAATTGGCACTGGTGGCCATAAAGACATATTTTAAAGTGTTGGCAAATGTTCTTCTTCCCTCTAGTACCCCTTTGGCCAATACATTCAAGTCTTTTTCAAGTAGTACAAAATCCGCAGATTCTTTTACTAAGTCTGTAGCAGTATCGACTGAAATACTGGCATCAGCAGCATGTAAAGCTGGAGCATCATTTATACCATCACCCATATATCCTACAACATTTCCAGAATGCCTGAGTGCAAGAATAATTCTCTCTTTTTGATTTGGTTCAATTTCTGCAAATATCTCTATGCTATTTACCAGTTTTGTTAAGGCATCTGAATTGATATGATTTAGCTCAGAACCTGTGATAATCTGTTTATTTGATAGTCCTATTTCTTGTGCTACATAAGATGCAACATGCTTATTATCTCCACTTACTATCTTAAGAGATATGCCAAGTTTTTTGAGATTTGAGATTGAATCTATAACTCCAGGCTTAAGTGGATCAAAAAGAATTATGAATCCCAAGAATATCATATTATTCTCGTCACCCTTGGTGACATATGGTGGGAAGAGAGGATAATGATTATTGATGGACTCCTGCTTATCATCGGTACAGGATGAAGTCTCATACGAATTATGATTCTTGTTTTGATGTTGAAGAATTTCTGAAGATGGCAACAACTTACCTATAACAATGTTGCGATAAGCCACTCCTAAAACACGAAAACCTTTATTTCCAAATTCTTCATATTTTTGAATTATATTTTGTTTAATTGTTGGTGTAATATCTACGATTTTTCCATCAGGTAGTTTCACTAATGAACAAATTTCAAGGATGTTATGTAAAGCACCCTTAGTAATAAGAATACTTGTATTTCTGTCCCTATTTTTCTTGCTATTGTCATTATTATCAAGTACCAAAATACTCAATCTCTTACGAATAAAATCATAAGGAATCTCGTCAAGTTTACTGTATTGCTCTATTGGTGATGATGATAATAATTGCGAATAAGAATTTTTTTCCACTTCATTATAGTATTGTTTAATGGCTTCATCTATAGGGTTTGTAAAGCCTGATTCATAAATAGCATTAAGATAACTGTATAATAATACTTTTTGATTATTGTTGCCATGAAAATCTACAGCAGCATGCAACCTTACCTGACCAATTGTGATGGTTCCTGTCTTATCTGAGCACAAAACATTCACACTGCCTAGGTTTTCTATAGAAGCAAGGCGTTTGACTATTACCTTTTCTTCAGCCATGCGTCGTGCTCCATGGGATAAATTGACGCTTATAATAGCAGGAAGAAGTTGTGGCACCAGGCCAATGGCTAGCGCTAATGAGAAGAGAAATGAATCCAAAACTGATCTGCCATAATAAACATTGATTACAAGAATTGAAATAACTAACATTAAAGTTATCTCCGTTAGAAAATAGCCAAATCTTCTTACTCCTCTTTCAAATTCTGTTTCTGGCGCTTTATGCTTTAAGTGATGAGAAATTTTGCCTAACTCAGTATTTATACCAGTTTTCATTACTAGTGCTGTAGAGGTACCACTTACCACATAGGTACCCATAAAAAGGCAATTTGTTCTATCTGCAATTGCGGCATGTTCTGGTAATAATATTTTTTGTGATTTTTCTACAGGAAAGCTTTCACCAGTCAATGTTGATTCATTAACAAAAAGATCTTTGGACTCAAGGATAAGACAATCTGCAGGAATACTATCTCCAGCATTCAATATGATTATGTCGCCTGGTACAATATCTTCAAGAGGAATATCCTGTGCCTTTGCATCACGTATTACCGTTGACTTTATCTGTACCAAAGCTAATAACTTGTTAACAGCCCCTGTTGCTCCCTTTTCCTGCCAAAAACTAAGTAATGAGCTTATAATAACGATTGAAATTATTAATAATGCATCTTCAGTTTCTCCAAGGAAATAAGATAATAGAGAAGTGAATATGAATATAATTATAATTGGGCTTTTGAACTGAGACGCCAATAAAGAAATTAAGTCTGTTTTCTTTTTAGCTTCTGTTATTGAATTCTTACCAAATATAGATAATCTATTACTGGCTTCTTTAGATGTTAAACCCTGTTGGGTTGACGAGCCAAGCTCTTGAAGAAGTTCCCTGGATGGAATACTCCAAAATGCTCGTTCTCGTTCTTGCTCTTGTTCTTGGTGCACTTGGCTTATCTATTCTAAGTAATTTAGCGAGGTAATAAATGTGAAATCTACGCTTTGAATAGTTGTTGATATAACACCATATTTTATTAATATAATCATTTATTTTTTAGAGCCTTTCTTCTCTGCAATCCATCCAATTTAAGGCTTACGAATTAATTTAAATTCTGATACACATATAAAGAAAACATACTTTGATAGAATTCAATACAAGAAAATTTTCTAAAATACTTGTTGCAATAGATGGCTCTGAGCCTTCTATGGAAGCAGCAGACTACGCAATTGTAGTAGCTAAGCAATATGATGCAGCTTTAGTGGCTTTGCATGTATTGTCGGGAGAAATTAGATACCGTGAAGAATTAGTAGGATTAAGTGCTAATACGGATGTATCTTCTCCTCCTCCTGCTACTATACCAATAAAAGGAACAATAGAATTATCAAGATGGGAAGCAGAAGAAAACTGGTTTAGTAAGATTAGGAAAAATGCCAGAGAGAATGGTATTGCTAATTTTAGCTCAGACGTGGTGGTTGCTAACAATTCTGTTGTAGCAGAAATAGTAAGCTATGCTGAGAATAACAATATCGATTTGATTGTGATTGGTACAAGAGGCAGATCAGGATTCAAAAAGCTTTTACTTGGAAGTGTTGCTTCAGGAGTTATAACTTATGCACATTGTCCTGTATTAGTAATAAAATAACGACTTTGCGATCTTGCTATAACGTATGTTGAATCTTTGTCATCTGAATTGTCATTACTGTCCTCTGAACCACTCGCAAATTTAATACTAATTTACATGAAGCAATAATACTCAACGGTCAACCTGTTTTCCTAACTTATGATCGCAAAAGTGCTAATATCAGAGTAGTTAAGAGCATTGAGGAGTCCTACT
>JAATVT010000240.1 GCA_014523685.1 Nitrososphaerales archaeon TH5893 | reverse complement strand
CCCTATATCCCCCTAAGATATTCAGAGACAAAGTCTCTGTACTTTAGCTTTAGTTCTTTAGATAAAAACTCATAGGGCTTTATTATGCGCCTACAGTTTTTCTCCCCACAATGACATATCAGATACCATCCATCCTCACTCTCTGAAGTGGAATAATCAAATGTTACTTCCTCACCTTTTTTGATATCTCTCATCGCAACCATCTCTACGGAGTTTCTGATACCAGAGTTTGGATTGCAAGAGTGGTTTATGTAGTAGCCAGGATTGTCTCTGTATGGATCAATCCACTCAGAGAATCCTATCTGTAACCACCTTTCGCCCACATACCATGGATAGATATCCCTCTTTGTTATGCCTTCCCAGGTGAAGATAATGTCTCCTTTCTTAAAGTCTACATTTGCAAATATCCCATTGCCAAGAGAGCATCTTGCTACTGATATTAAGGTACTACTATACGATTGTCTCAACCTTATAATCGCCCTTTACTCTATCAAGTCTCTTTAGCACAAATGTTGCTGTCTCTCTAACTCCATCAGTTTCGCTTTGATTTCGTGCCAACATTTCTAGTGTCTCTCTGCTTTCATGTGCACGTATAAGACCTAGTGCTTCAATGGATTCGTGTCTTGTTATTTCACTTCCATCGTATATGGCAGAGTGAATCAGATTGGGAATCTTCTTTCTCATATTCCGTGCAGCGATTTGAAAAGATGCCTCATGTTTTACTATTCCATTAACATCATTCGCCAAAACCCAGGCCAATAGGTCTGCTACTTCGGCAAACATAGGATCTTCAGTGTCCATCCCATCGGTTATCTCTCCTGCAAGCCAGACACCATCCCATCGTATAGATTCATCTTTCTCACTTCTTAGAATCTGTTTAATTTTGTCAAGCCTCTCTCTTGGTGGCAGCCTTCTTACCTGATATTCGTCAAAAATAAGTTCCAATCTATCACCTTCTATACCATTCGTGGATATTCCGACATGGCGTATCTTGCTACACCCTCCCCTATGTCGTTATAAATTTTAATGAATAGAACAACACCCCAGAGAGCCGCATCAAGACCTTCTCCTATAATGAAGATTAGTAGACTCTCATTAATCGCATAAAGGGTCCATACCAATTGTCCAGCCACACATATCGACAAAAAATTCAACGAAATGTCATCGGTTTTTCTGGTTTTGACAGTTTTGTAAACCTGGGGAAATGTGCTGGATAGAATTATCACAGTTGCTATTGCTGCAATTATTTCACCATTCATCCATTTCTCATTCTCCCTATCTCATCTATCTCATCTAGACCATATGAGACATCTTTGAGTTTGCTACATCTGCTACACTTGACTAGAACATAGAACTTGTCAAACTCTCTGAATGTGGTAACATGATAGTCATGCAATCCTATCCTACACTTACATTTTAATCTCATGGTCATTTTATTTTTCTATCTCAGGGGTTTCTCCATTACCGAATTATGGTACTCGACACATTAATGTCATATTCAAGTTAATTTATGATTTATCAGCTTCCCTTGTAAGGATTAATAACCGTACCTTAGATGTATGTCATAAGTTTCCAAGAGAAGACAAAGCGTACCATGGGTGTGTTTCTCAGCATTGATTCCTTTATTACAAAAAAATTAATACTTCTAAATATCATACTTTCCACAATTATGAAGTCAAAGGAATCTAGTATCCTCGGGAGACTCAGAAAATGTTCTCTCCAACCATCTTCAGGGTCTACGTTGGTTTCTAAATCTTTAACTATCGAATGTAAGATTAACAAAGTTAATCGTATCTTTGATATGGCTACCTAGTTTATCTACATTCATACACCGGACGCATATTGAGACACGCAGGGGAATCAGCACTTCTGTTCGACTCGTTTTCATGTTGAATTGTCATATCTTCTTTCTTAATGTGTTAGAAAATCAAATGATGGGGCCTAATAAGGGGACAAGTTTGGAGTGGGGACAGTGGTTTCCGATGTGATATTGATACTAAAAATTGATTCGACAGTATATAGGTAAGAGAAATTTTTAGTTTTCTCATACTTGACACCTCTAAAAGGCGTGGGGAGTAAGATAATTTAATTCACCACATTTCTTACACTAATATATGACCATAAAGAGAATATTCAGAATGTATTCAACTTTTTTATCTCAAAATGGATTATAATAATTAGCAGTTATGTCCACAGAGCAGAATATAAATCTCGTTAGGCGTGTTTTTGAGGCATTTAACACAGGTGATACGAGTACGGTTCACGAATTCATAAGTGATGACTACATTAACAGAGAATCACGAAGGGCAAAGGACTCATATAGATCCAAACTTAGAGGACCTGAGGCGTTTATAGATACTATCAAGAGTTTGCGTAGCGCCTTCCCTGACCTTCATTATGAGGAGCAAGAAATCATTTCTCATGGTAATAAGGTAATTCTCGTAGGAAATGTAACAGGTACACATAAAGGCAATTTTTTCTTCATACCTCCAACAGGAAGTAAGTTCTTCTATACAGCAATTCATATTCATACCATAGGAAAAGATGGAAAGATAGTGGAGCACAAAACAATATTCACACGATAGGAAAAGATGGAAAGATAGTAGAACCCAAAGCAATAAGAAATGATTTCAAGTTTATGAGCAAATAAATCCGCTTCTGAACTTGAACCTTGTATTGTTACCCTATGGTACAGTCATACTGAATCTACAAACAGGTCATAACGGACTCCCTACTAGAGTTGCATCTGTATGAAGGAAATCATTTAGAGAGCAAATATCATACTAATTTTAATACGGTAAAGTTCATTGATACTCACCCACTGGGAAAATACACAGATAAAGAATTGAAGAGATTTTATTTCTGAATATCTCAAATGATCTAGTATATGCGGTAACCTAGATTGTTTTTCTATGTTTGTATAGTGCATAAGCGACTACCATGTAACCTACTATCCACATCGAATTCACAACATGTGTTTCGTCATATTGACCAAATATTTCAAGGTAATAGTACCAAACATCTCCAACTGTAGTTATAGCAATCCCCACCACAAGAAGCAGCCAGACCGTTCCTAAGATACTTTTACGAAAAACCAGCGCCCCTAGGATGGCAAAAGAAAATGTTACGGAAGCCCCCGCAACAAATACAAACCCATAATAAAAGTCAAAGGTAAACCCACTACTTTGAAATGCAAGATATGAATAAATTGATACTATCACAATCGGAATCACGCCTAACCAAATTTTTGTTGAAATTTCTAATCTTCTCTTGAAATACAAGCTATTCCTTGCAAGGTGATAAATTGCAAATGGATAAAAGGCAAAAAAGAAAATGTCCGCAATAGAAGGATAGGGATCTTCCTGCAAAACTATGGTATAATAGCTCCAGACGAGCTCGCCGATAAAAATCATCGAATATGCTATAGCTAAAGCCAAGTATGCTTTCCCAAAAACCTCAGACCCCCAATACCGTTGTGCTACCAAATATGCAAAAATCGAAGTGATTAGCGGAGTAACCATTTGTATTAGGGAAGTCGAATCAAATCCATCAGTAATTGATACTGCCCACCCATAAAGAAATGACAACTGAAGTGATATCCCTAAGCCGACAATAAGTCCGAGTACCCTGTAATCTAGTCGCTGCTCCAAGCCCTGCGGAGGTCGTGCAGGGTTTTCTCTCATAGCATTGGTAATGCTAGTGATATACAAAAATACTTTCCTGCTGACCAGAAAATGTGTCATGGTTTTAAGGCTATTGAGTGGTTATCCATATGTGAGTAAGTGTTTAGTGTGACTATACCAGCATGATCTCGCCATAGTCCAATCTTATTCGATAGTCTATTTTAGGAAGTCCCTCCAAACTGAATTTCTTGTTAAAATCAAGGTGATATTCATTTGCAGCTAGGCTATATTCTAGCTATGTTGCAGGTTCGTTGTTGAAACCCCTAATTTCTGGAGACCGAAAGTAATAGAGTATGCCATCGCCTACGTTCTTTTCTTTACTACAGGTCCTACAAATCTCCTTACTAAAGCTGTAATGATGTGTAGGAACAAGCTATAATACTGTGCTCAAATATAGAGATATAATATATCAAATAGTGATGACTTCAGCACTTGATCGCCTCCTTGCTCAGGCTTTAGAATCCATGATAAGGGAAAAGCTCGGTCAGAAAAGTTGTGAGAGAATAGAAGATCGTCTGCACCAACGCTATAACATGAGTATGGCGGAGTCAATTATGAACTTTTACACTTTAGATGCTACTCTCAGGGAATTCTTTGCGGCGGGGGCAGATGTCATTGAAGAAGACTTTGCTAAAAAGCTTTTTTCGATTAGTAGTGGCGCAAAAGGAAAGCAATGGATTACAATTGAAAATAAGGATTTGGCCCAGCTGATTTTCGAAGCGTATGGTGACCGGGAAAAAAGTCTAATTCTTGAAACAGCCTTCAAAAAGCCAGCAGTCATTCTTGAGATCCTTGATGCTACGGGTATTCCAAGTTCTTCTGGATATCGAATAATTAATCGGTTGGTTCAAGACGGTCTTCTCACAGAAGTGGAATTCGCTGAAACTTCAGATGGTAAAAAAGTCAGCAAATATACAGCTCTTATTGAAAGGGTCAGATTTGAAATAGATATAAAGGGATTGGTTGTACAAGTTCTTCTTAGGGAAAACATCCTGAATGAAAGCCAGATAGTACGTATCTTACTAAGAAATTTTACAAAATAATCGCCCCATACTAGACCAGATTTCATTTTGAAACTACGATTGTTTTTTTTAGTGCTCCATTTTCCAGCGTTACCGTATTTATCGTTTCACATTTCTCACACTTGGCACCATAGCCAGTTATATTCCAAAAAGCATGTGGAGTAAGGTATCTATATTCTCCGCATTTCTTACAATATATGAAGGCCATAGAATGGATATTTAGATTGTACTTTATCAATGACGTTTATGCAAGCGATACCACACACGCTATAAGGAAATTGATAATAAATTCCCTTTTCTCTTTCTTATCTATGAATAATTTCATTTACTCATCAGTGACTTTTGTCTTGAAAATCTGTCCAAGAAATTGTATCCTCAGGACACGCCCAATTTCCTTCGGTATTCGATTCACAGTTTTGTGATCTATAGTAATTGGCTTCTACCATACCATCCTTAGTGTCAAGTATTGTAAGTGGTCTAGGATTAAACAGGAATATCTGACATTTCACAAAATAACTTTATTGCCTTTACGAAGTTACGCAGGGTTGCCCCCGTGATCTCTTCTCTTTCAACTCTCTCCTTTTGATATTGTAAGAATCTTACAATGCAACTAAATGCCCAATTTGGATCTTTTTGACCATTTGCAGCAAACAGAATGCATCTTTGTTCCATTGTTCCTTCAGAAAGTAAACCAATGTGATTAAAGAAGATCCTCAATCGTCTAAGATAATAATCCCTTGTAACTTGTGATCTAACTGCATAAACAAGTAGCGAATATGCATTGGATTCCTCTACCTCTATTTGTTCCGATTTCTCTATTTTTCTGTATTGTTCAACTTGCATCTATTTT
>JAATVT010000239.1 GCA_014523685.1 Nitrososphaerales archaeon TH5893 | reverse complement strand
GGCATGTATATGCCCTATCTGTAAACATGAGGAAACAGGCTATTGCATACAACAGAAATGCGCATGTTGCATAGTAATGAAAGGTGAGAACGTTATAGGACACAGTAACAATCCGTTGCAATAGCGAATGAAGTATGTCTTTTTTCTCTCTCTCTTATTAGATAATACCGTTACTGTAGGCGATGTCCACCAAACATAGTGCTGAATTTGTATGCTGTTATCAACTGATACCAAGTTTGGTACCACTGTTACCATCCCACTATCATTTTTATCTTCTGTTTTCCATTGTTTTCATGTTATTTTGGCTGAACACAAAATATGTTGTCACTCTGAAATCTAGCTGCCTTATGACTTGACTTAAAAAAGAATCTACCTTTCTTCGTCTATCCTCGTACTTCTCTTGAGAATGACCGAGGTATGACAAACTGATAGCCCTATGTATATATTTTTTATGCAAAACATACAAAAAAAGAGAAGTGGCTCAGTTTACCAACTTAGGTATTTCCAGTCCTTATTTGATCCTTAACTGATTTGCAATGGAGCCCCATTGTGGGTTAATCCTCTCAACGTCTCTTGATTTAGTTGAACTACTTGTTCAGGCAAGGGAACGTATCCTATGTCTGATGCGAATTGCTGACCGTCAGTGATTGCCCAGTTGATGAAGTCCACTAGACTTTGTGCTTTGTTCTTATCTGCCAGTCCGGGGTCGTCGGTCAATTCTTTATAGACTAAAAGATATGAGAAACTGGCTATTGGATATGAGTCTGCACCAGGTGCGTTTACCATTGTTACATTCGTCCAAGGTTGATCTCCTGCGGGAAGCGAGGGGGCTGAAGCGGCTACTGCGGCTTCTGTAGAATCAATAGAACCTTGTATGAAGTTTCCTGCTTGATTCTGTACAGCTGCATGTTTCATACCTGTAGTCAGAGCATATGCTAATTCTACATATCCAATTGAGTTGGGAGTTGTATTAATTGAATTAGCAACCCCTTCATTACCTGGAGCGCCTACTCCTACTGGCCATTCAATAGATTTACCTTTTCCAATTTGTTGATTCCAGGCTTGACTTACATTGGACAGATAATCTGTCCAAACAAACGTAGTGCCTGAGCCATCTGATCTATGAACAACAACAATATCTTCTGCTGGAAGAGTTAGATCAGGGTTTATCTCCTGAATTTTAGGATCGTTCCACTTTGTGATTTTTCCTAAGAATATATCTGCAAGTATTGGACCCGTAAGTTTGAGACCTTCAACTGGCAAATTATATGCAGGAACCACTGAACCAATAGTTTCAGGGATATGCACTGCATTTGGAGCCTGTTGTATCTCTTCTGGTGTCAACGGTGCATCCGTAGCACCAAAGTCGACTGTTTTTTCTATAAATTGCTTTACACCTCCTCCGCTACCTATTGACTGATAGTTGATATTAACATCAGGCTTGACGGTTTGATAGTCTACTCTCCATTCGTCAATAAGAGGAAATGGAAAGGTAGCACCTGCTCCGTTGAGCGTTACCTGCTGCGCATGGGCTATGTTAAGAACACTTAGTATTCCTAACCCTGCAATTATGATGGCTGCGATAGATGCTGTTAAAAATGGTTTTGCAATATGCTTACTCATAGAAGTCGTTAAGCCCATATATATTAAATAATTTCCAATAGAATTATCATAGTTCATCATAGTGCTATAGTGAACATATAGTCTAAATAGAATTACACCACGCTTGTATTGTAACCTCACCTAATATTGGTGACCATTGGAGACAGAAGTTTGTAATAGGGTCTATAGACAAGCATCGTATAACCGTGTATCCCTCGTATGGATCCCCCTGCAGGCATTCCATATTTTGAATTTCACTTGATTGCATGATTTCTTTGAGCTATTGTATAGGGATGGTAACAACATCGTCCTATCTAAAGTAAACAATGAAAAATGTATTATTTGCGGGAAAAATGCAATCTCAACTTTTCCAATATTGCCTAATGAAGAGTTTACATTTAATTATGATGAAAAGCATGGAGTTGAGCTTGAGTTTGGGATTAAGAAGGATAAGAATAAAAAATAAAAGAAACCAATCTATGGCAATTATATTTAAACTCTACTACCAGACTAGAAAATATAAGTCGGATTATGCCATCATCTTGTTTACACTTCTAAGTAATTCTCCATACCGAAATGGTTTTTGAAGGAAACTTGGATTTGTTTCAGCTGATGAAGTAAGTTGATTTCTGAATTCCTCATAATAATATTCGTTTGCACTCATAAAACACACTTTTATATTTTCATCTATTTTTCTTACCTTATTATAAAGATCTATGCCATTCATATTTGGCGTTTTTATATCAAGTAAAAGCAAGTCATATAATCCTGGCTTAAAACTCTGTAATGCTAAGTCCGGATCATCAAAGGAATTGACTCTGAACCCCTTTTGCCTTTCCAACATTATCTTTATAACAAGATTGATGTCAGGCTCGTCGTCTACTACTAGTATTCTTACCAATATCGGTGCTGTGTTATCTTCAACGGTAACGCGGTCATCTACAAATACTTGTGAAGTACTCGTATCATGCTCACTATTCCTATTATTGTAAGAATTTCCGAAATAAGTTGTGCTCGGAGTACAACTATTACTGACTTGATAGTTACTAGACATATCTATCATCATGGAAAAACATCTTCACATATTTCCATGACCAAAAGTAAACACATAGTTGAAGTATATCTATATAGCAAGATCATATCTTTTCTTGACGGAATGTTTGTAATTGATGTTCAAATATAACATATTTAACATACCAAATCAGATATCTAGAAGATAAACAAACCAAACTGTTAAGAATAGCACATTTTGAAAGTAAATAGAATGATTGTATCTTCAGACCGACTATGCTATTGATATTCATGATCAACCTTGACAGGAATGCTAAACATAGCGTCGTCTATACCATTACAGATGTCCTGCAGTTTTTATTGACCTGGCCTTTGATCGCTATTCGATAGAGTAATGATGATTTTTTACTAGAATTAAAGATTAAATGATATAGAACTACATTATCTAAATAATTGCTTTTAGGAAAGAATATCTTGCATACCGCCTGTAATTTGGTATGGCCGCCTTGGATAAAAGGTTAAAAAAATACCAAAAGAGAGGAGATATTCATTTTGCAATTTGTAATTCTTGTTTCTGGTGTGCTTCATATATTTCTGCCAATGCTCTTGATAAAAGTTATTATGTATTGACAAAGTGTCCAGATTGTCCTGAAGGAAAGATAGAATCAATACCCATAGATCAAAATGAAAGAATATCCTCCGTTGCATAGTAAAATTGACGGGATAATTTAGCTATTAATGAGAGAGGTACTTATCAATTCTGAATTTTAAATCGCCATGGATTTCCTCTGGACTACGGTTTCCATCAATAGGAACTAATCCATATTTCCTTTGCATGCGACGAAATTCCTTTCCGAGCATTGCCTGATATTTCAAGAAGGATTCAAACATATCATCCGATAGTCCCATGTCAGCTCCTGACTCATAATAGTCT
>JAATVT010000238.1 GCA_014523685.1 Nitrososphaerales archaeon TH5893 | reverse complement strand
GCTATAGGAGTGCCATATCAAGACAAAACCAACATTGGTAGATGGAAATCTTCAAAAGAGGACAAGAGAGACAGGGGGAACATATGGTTTATACCCTATCAAACTATAAGAAAAGAAAGACCCCATCCGGCCGTATTTCCAGAAAGACTACCTTATTTATGTATAAAACTACATGGTATTAGAAAAGGTATGATAGTTTATGATCCATTCATGGGAATTGGAAGTACCGCTTTGGCCTGTATTCAACTAGATGTAGACTTCATAGGAACTGAGATAGATCACGGATATATCAAAGCTGCTAAAGGAAGCATGGACAAATTGAAGGGGAAAATTTCATTTAAAAACTAAGCACAAATATCAAACCATATGTTTTTTTAGTCTATTTTCCAGCCTATGAGGATTTGTTGTCACTTATAAAGAAGGGGCATAATTAAAATATCACTTCTATATGCAGCAACCGCAAGATATATTATGTTATGAGGTTATGGATACTTCTAGAATGTCCTTTTTTGGAGGAGGTTCAAGTAGTAACGTAGACAAGAGCAAGTACGAACACTTGACACTAAGCATAAAGCAGACTGTGCTGGAGAGAGCGCGTTATAGGTGTCATAATTGTTCAAAGAAGTTTGGCCCGAGCAATCACCCCCATTTTGAGCATATCAATGGTTCTTTAAAAGACAATAGACCCACAAATTTGCGACCATTGTGCAGCGAGTGCTTTAAGCCTGTAGAGAAAAAAGAAACTAAAAAAGGTGGGCTTTTAGGCAATATGCGAAATACTATCGGGGGAATATTTCAAAAATGAAAAATATGACAGTGTGAAATTAGGTTATCTAGTAAGATTCGAAAATAGAATAAAGCATATGCATTCTCAGGCAGCTCAAAGCTACTATTATCTATATTCTGAAAACATTACGTGTCAACTTCATTCGATCCCAAGAAATAATATTTATGTTCCTCTGAACAGAACTGTTCAATTTTAATTACTCCTCTATTAGAATCCCCTTCCACATGAGGCCAACTCTCGTGTGAAAATTCTTTGCCACAGAAAGCACAAACCTTCGTTTCCAACCTCTTATGATAATACTCCCCAGATATATTATAGTTCCATTTATGATGAGACAAAATATATTATGGTTTGGTACGTTCATTTAACATCTAATAATAAATGGTGAGATACTAGAGGGTGATAGTACAGCAGTTGATTTGTGATATATGCAAGAAAGTAGTGCTGGAAAAAGAAGGAAAGTCAAATTTGGATAATGGACAATTTCCAATATCTAAAGAAGAAGCTGAGATGATAGACAGGGAACATAGAGGACACGAGTGTCATATTGAAGCTGTTGAAAAGCTATAACTACCAATTTCTTTTTTGATTATTATCGTTCTATTTTGAACGCAAACTCATCCTTTGTGACCGTTTGACTAGGTAGTCTGCGTCCCTGGTAACCAAGAACCATTGGGAGAGGTCTGTTGTCAACCCTGCCAAATGCTCTCCGTCTGCGTAACAAATCGTTAGGTAGAATTTGAGGATAACATATAACAATACTATGATCTCCCTTAGGATACTTCTAACATGATTATTGTGGAAGATACTAATACGTCATGTGTTTGTAATCATGCGAAATCCATGATTCTACGTAACGGAACTCAGAGAAAGTAGAATACCCCCTTTTCCAGGTCAATTGATAAGGTTTCTGGCAAAAGCTAAAATCTTAGCATTTCACAATAAATGTTGGTAAATTTTAAAGTATATAAGAATTCAAATTTGAATACGAAGACGCTTGCTAAAGCCCAACCCCTAATCGCCGTAATCTATCCGAAACAGAAAAATGCCTATAAATTATACGGTAAATCATACCACTTTGAAAAATATAATCTGGCGCGATGATTTTTTGGGCATCGGGTATAGGTATCATGATGTATATATGAATGTCTTTCCAATATTCGAGGATAAAAGATATGCTTCCAAGCTATGGGACAAAACCGTACGATGGTGGCCGGACGACGAGATCAGATTAAGGTTTGTGGAAGCAAGATTAGAAAACAATTATTGGTTTATTCTTTACAATACCGCGCAGCATATGGATGAAAACACAGGATTTGCAAAAAAGCTGGACTTATCAGACAACTTTCAACGGTTTAAGGCCGGATATGAAAAACAGGTTATCTTGCGTTTCGGAATCTACAATGAAAAACCAAAAAAGGAGAAGAAGGGTAAAGATAAGAAGAACTTCGGGCTGGAGTTATTAAAAAAACACAAAACGGTCTACGACATCCAGTTCATAAATTTTTCAAGTCTTTCAGAACAAAGCATTGAAATGGAGTATATCGCTGAAGACGGGAAAAACATTAAGACATGAAATGTTAAGAAAGTTTTCATGTATTTCGGAGTGCTCTGATTGCTGTATAAATCGTGAATATTATCCTAGTACTGAATATGGAAAAATAGGTGTTCTGATTCTCCCAGATGAAAAACAAAAAATCGAAAGGTATGCAAAGGAAATGGGTTTAGTAATAACAATATTGCCACGATTGGGAATTGGAATAAATCGATCCAGAAGCGGGCCCCAAACTATTATCGCATACCAGCTGATGGGAAAAGAATCTGATGGGAATGTTTGCCCATTTTTGGATTTAGAAAATTCACAAAGGTCTCCACACGGTGGTTTCAAGTGCAAAATTTACGACAAAAAACCAATTGCATGTACCGCCTATCCTGTTAACTTGGAAGACAAAAGAACAGTGACACTAGATAACAAATGCAAGTTTTGCCAAGATAACAAGAATGAAGATATGACAGGGTGTACTAAGGCAGACAAATATGGTTTAGAAAAGGAAGTACAAGCACTACGAAAAATCCAGAAGTC
>JAATVT010000039.1 GCA_014523685.1 Nitrososphaerales archaeon TH5893 | reverse complement strand
GTTCTTCTGATAAAAGCAAATGGCGAAAATACCGAAACTAAATAGGGAAAAGAGCAATGCTGCGAATTGTATTCATAACAGACCCAGCGAATGTAATCTTTATCACCTAAATTTTGTGGCTTGTACTTCTCCATTATTTGCTTTTACTATTATTCTATCATAAGCCATTTCTTCTGTTTCTGGATTTACAAAAACAGATGAAAATGGACCCATGTCACCAATCATTTGAACTTTTCCGTACTCTCCAAATTGTACACTAACGTCATTCAATGAATTAAAGTTATTATTATTAACTTTGACACTCACTGAACCAACTATCCCACCACGCTCTATGACTTCTATACTCAAACCTGCTCTAGGTATAAATACTGACAAAAGAACTGCCGCCAAGATAATAAATCCTCCTAATATTGCAAACTTGCCAATTCTAATCCAATTTCTTTTTTTCTTGGGAAATTTTCCGAATGTATCTCCGTATTCGTCTTCCCATCGACCCATATAGCAACTTTATGTTCTATTGTTTTATAGATCTTGTTGTTGTTTACCTGTTCAATTGTTTCTTTAGTCCTATTTTTGTTGTGTGAATTCATGGATTAATTTCTACGAAATTTTTATTCATAAAACAGGAACTACAACTCCAAAGTGTATTATTGACAATAGGCAGTCTGTAGTTGTATTTGTATTTGTTTTAAGTATTATCTGTTAGAGAATTCAACGACTGATGCTTCTTCTGAACATAGCTGTAATTTTACTAGTCATGTCACTGTTGGGATTATCCCCACTTTATATACTTCAATCATTGAAAGAATCAAAGAAAGGTGTTATGGGTGATTTCGATTATGCTGAGTAGTGGTACCGGCCTATTGCTTGCATGGAGAGCTTCATGGATGATGCCAATTCAGGCATTGAAGTCACAGTGACCTATATGTACATGATGTATGTAGATCATGCGATGACAGTGGTTAGGGCAATGAATTTCATCATGGATTTAAATATTATCTTTAAAATACCATTATGGATATTGTCTACAGATATTAGAGGTAGTAAGGATAGGTGCTAGAATCAACAATGATAATCACAGTGCTTATTGTATTGTTGTTAATGTTTATTATTACAGTTCATCCGTATTCTATGTTAATCTCTGCTGAAAATGACAACGATGATCCAACGACATTTCAGCTTGGCAACCTACGTACGTGCACGATACAAGAAACTAACATACAAGGACGAACTATAATAGGAACAATACTGGCTGATGTATGTCAAGGTACTGATCGTGGCGAGACTATATTAGGTCTACAAGACAATGATGTTTTATCAGGCAATGGCGGCGACGATATAGTTGAAGGCGATGAAGGAGATGACAAAATCTATGGTAATGCTGGTGATGATGTACTTCAAGGAAATGTAGGGAACGACAAAATTGATGGAGGAGGACGCAATGACATTTTGATAGGGGGGGATGAAGATGACATTCTCTCAGGAGAAGATGGAGATGACATACTATATGGAGTAATCGGCAATGATATAATGAGGGGAGGTACTGGCGCTAACGAGTTTGTATGTGGAGAAGGTGTAGATACAGTACTAGATTACAATCCATCCCAAGGTGATGTCATATCGAATGACTGTGAAATAGTAAGCAACAAAGCAGGTTAAGATATAAAGAAATATGTAACAAACCATGAAAATTACACAAGATTGTCACTAACCTTCACGATTGCAAATAGTCCAATTACTCTGTATATATAATGAACAATAAGTCGAAGGACTACCTATGCCTTTATTTACCAACGAATTTGATAGGATACAAAGAATGAATGTAGATGAATATCACTATACGTCCACTTGTGGAAAATGATTTATCAGAAGCAAACCGTATATTTAGACTATCTTTTGGCACATTTCTCGGTATCTCTGATCCGATGACTTTCGGCGGAGATACAGACTACGTGAAAAGTCGTTTCTATTCAGACCCATTTGCTGCATTTGCAGCTGAGGTTGATGGCAAGCTTGTAGGTTCCAACTTTACAGCAAATTGGGGAAGTGTGGGATTCTTTGGACCATTAACTGTACATCCTAATTACTGGAGTCAGGGTGTAGCCAGACGTCTCATGGAACCGACAATGCAACTATTTTCTAGATGGAATACTAAACTTGCAGGGTTGTTCACTTTTGCAAATAGCCCAAAGCATGTAGCTCTATATCAAAAGTTTGGTTTCTGGCCTCGCTTTCTTACAGCTATTATGTCCAAAGAATTGACACAGCCAAGAAAGGATGAGCCTAGTAAACTGAAATGGTCTAGGTATTCCGAGGAAGTATCTGAACGTACTCATAAGGATGAAAAACATCTCCTTAAAGAATGTAGTAAATTAACAAATAGTGTCTACGAAGGATTGAGTTTAGAATCTGAAATTCGTTCCGTCAAAAAACAAAATCTTGGTGACACAATATTACTTTGGAGACAGAATGGTAGTAACAATGATGAGGATAGCCCACTAACTGGTGTAGCTGTATGTCATTGTGGAGCTAATTCTGAAGCTGGCAGCAATACCTGCTATATCAAATTTGGTGCAGTTAAGTCTGGGCCCGATAGGGGAAAAGATTTTGAAAATCTGCTAAGAGGTTGTGAAACGTTTGCCGCAGAACATGGATTGACACACATTACAGCTGGAGTAAATACAGCCCGTCATCAGGCTTATACGAAAATGCTATCAAATAGTTTTCATACCGATATGTTAGGAATAGCTATGCAAAGAGGAAATGATGAAGGTTATAATCGACATAATGTTCATATTATAGATGATTGGCGCTGATTTAATCGATTGAAATATTGAACTAAAAACAGAATTAGACAATCTAGAATAAATATTTACTTGAAATAAATATTTACTTGAAAAGTAGATGAAGAACTTCTTAGAAATTTGGAGGAAACCTTTCCTTATGTTTTTGATAATGTAGAAAATCAGCCTCTAAATCTAGAAGCTGATAGATGGTAATCCTAGCACATGGAAAATGAAATTGCCAAGCGAGCTGCCAATTATTTCCCTTGACGCATTTTTGGCAACTTCTATACCGCTGTTGGTAACATTTTCTATTACTGATGAAATACCTATCTTGTCTGCGCCTTTCTTAATACCTTCAAAAAACGTATTCCACCCTAGACCTAGTATAGCAAGGAAAACTATAATGATTACAACCCATACCAGAAATCCCATTATTCAATTACATTATTAATGTTCCCTTTAATAATTATGAAGGGAATGTATCCACCGTATTTTAAAGAAGCTCCCTCCTGAATGGTCATACTACCTCCGTTTCCATATCTTTGCAGAGAGGCTATTTTTATAATGATATTTCCATTGTTTGATCCATTGTTTGAAATGATAAGTTTACCGAGTTGATGTATTCTCACTAACTAATTAAATCATATTGTCGGAATCAAAATCTTATTAGTCACTTCATATGTCGAAGAAGAATGATGGATAATGATAGTATTCGACCAGAGACTACATGTGGTTATTGCACACAGGGTAAACACAGTGAGTGCCTCGGTTATGCTTGTGCTTGTTCAGAAAATGGCCATCCCTGATACGGTTAAAAGGTAATAACTCCCTCAAATAGTCTAGTTAAATATGTGCTTGTAAGAAAATAATTGTTTACTCAATCCATTTCCTTTGATTGAATTTCTATGTCGCTTAGGCTTATGTTAGGTGCTGAGTATTATACAATCTCTGCAATTGCAAATCTATTTCCTACAGAAGTAACCTTAACCTTAGCTTTATCTCCTACTTTTCCATTTTTAACAAATATAACAAAACCTTGTATTCGGGCAACACCATCACCCCTGTCACTTCTTTCGGTGACCTGAACATCGTATTCCTTTCCTATTTCTACGGGTTTAGGGCCTCCAAAGTTAGACTGTCGTCTTCCTCCATAACTGCCTCCCCCATAACTATTTCTTCCATAACTCATTATATAGTTCAAAATAGATTGTTCCTCTTCGTAATATGAATTAATGTGCATAGAATGAACTAATAGTCTTGACATAAGCTCTACGGCTGACCAGTCTGAAGACATTTCAGTGGTGGTTCTGTTTAGTAGGGAATGATGTAGACATAATTTTGGGACCCAAGGATATATAAAATCCAGGACTATGGGCTTAGTGGAGTAATAATGTCTTACAGTCACTACCAATTATAATTAGTTATTACTCTGTATGGCTTAGTACTTGTGGTTAATGAGAGGATTCTTTGCTATAACCAAGTTTAGCCTTCTTTCATAAATATGCAAGGTTATTATCTTATGAATGATGTTTTCTAAGTTGAGATATATCCGAACATCTGTTGATAAACTAATGGATAAATACTTGTCAGCAATAGGAATACAAACAAAACAAGTAAGTCTTACACTAACACTCTTATCAATATCGTTGCTTGGACTGATTACAACGACGATGAATAATGTTCCTGATGCTCTTGCACAGACTACTAGTTCCACAGGAACAGAGAAGAAGGATATATTCAAAGTAATTATGACAATTCAGGGACTAAACCATAACACAGGTGATGTTGTCACAATTGTGACTGTAAATGGCGAATCAAGGGTCAAGCTATTTGATGACAGTAAGACCTACATCAATTCTGTAAATGCCGCCGGAGAAGGAGGCATAGTTGAATATGTTGCAACATTTCCTAATATGACTGTCAATGATGGAGATGAATACAAGGTATGTGCTCTAATTATCAAAGATTCAAACTTAATCTGTGAGACAGGAACTAACTCTCCTGCACTAAGACCTGAGTTTGAAGACTTGTACGTTCAAGACGAAGAAGCAGTAGCATCTGCATCTGAAACATCTCAAGCAGCAATGGTACCAAGTGAAGAATAACTGTATTTATTCCAATTTGCCAACCCTTTTTGTATTCAATTATGACATATGCGCCGGATTCTTTATCAAATGCTAAAGTATCTATTCGTAATCAATGTAATTCAAATTCTGATTTTAGAGGTACAAGATCAAATAACTTGCAAATTCGCCTCTGTCAGCCGTTGGACTTCGCTTTCTAATGGAAATTGTTCTTCCACAATCTCCACAAGTTTTGCTCCCTTTGTTGAGAATATTCGCACTATTATTTAGAAATATAAGTTATCTAAAACTTTTACCTTATTGCTGTTACAGAAATGGTTAAAGTTAACTGGTCGTTGTACATGAATAGTCAGTACACATACGTATTCCTTACCAGCCTAGAGTCTTAGCAGACTTGGCAGCAGCATCATCTAATGCCTGTTCCGGTTCTTTTGTTCCATTGTAAACCTGATCGATTGCTTCCCTTATATGATCAGCAATTTGTGGATATTCAGCTATGTTTGGTCTAGCACGTCCATATTCAATTAGAGATATCAATTGGTCATAATATGGTATAGATTTTCGCAATTCTCCAGAGTAAGGACCCTCACCTATCGATATTTGAGTTGGAAGATATCCATATTCTGCTAGCATAGAAGAAAGTATCTGGGGCTCCAGCATTGTTTCAATGAGTTCCCATGATAGGTCTTTGTATTTGGAGTTTTCTGGAATACTTAGTAACCATCCGCCCATTATAGTGGATGTCGTAGCGTTTTCGACTGGGACCGGAAACATTGGTATCATACCTATTTGTTGTTCAAACTCTTGTTTTGTAAGAGACTCAAAGGATCCTGGCAACCAAGAGCCACCTAACATAGCCGTATATTTTTTATTGGCAAATTCTTTTTCAAAATCAATAGTTATTGGCTTAATTCCAGCATCGACAAGCCTTTTGAAAAATTCTAATGCCCTAACCCCTTGAGTACTGTTATAGCTGGGAAACCAGTAAAACTCATTTGTAGGGTGATTTGGTCTGCTCTCAACTATTGATCCCCCAAGCATCCATAGAAATGGATACCATTCATTTTGAGAACCTGGGCCACCTATCAACTCTACTCCTTGTATCCCTTGTTCTTTTAGTGCAGCATTTAGATTCTTCGCTGAACTAATATAACCGTCCCATGTCCTCAAAGAATTAGGATCAACTCCTGACTGATTTAAGAGATCCTTCCAATACCATATTGATCTTACGTCAGTCCACGCCCAGATTCCGTATATTTTATCGTTATAAATAGCTCCGTCCAAATTTGATTCATACCAGTCATCAAGTCTGCCCCAGGCCTGTGAGTAATTGCCAAGGTCAGTCAGATAGCCCCTGTCTGCAAATTCGCCAAGCCAAATTTGATCAACGGAAATTAAATCTATGGTAGACTTATTTTCCATTGCCTTTAGCATCTGATCTCTGGCTTCGTTGTACGGGAGAATTGTATAATTAACCTGAATATCAAGCTCAGGATGTTTTGCAGTCAAATTCTGAAGTGCCATGGGAATAAGAACATCCTCCCACCTGTCTCTTGGCTCAACCAATAGTGCATTGAGTGTTATATTTTCCTGGGCAGAAGATGGAACAGGAGAAAAAATACTGATAGTTGATATGCTAATTCCCAATATAATAGTAAGAAAAACATAAGTAAACCTCATGTTACGAATGTATACGTTTCTGGCACATTCAGAAGGACTTGTACCAATGGATAAATATCCCATTAATTACGCTCTACTTTTAATGTAGAGATTAAAAAGCTTTTCAAAATACTTGTTGGTGTCAATTATGAAGGTGTATTACTTTTGTTGAAGGTCAAAGCATTCTTGTGACTAAAGGAGGAGTTGGTGGTAATAATTATTGTAGTTGATCTGCAACTCTACTACTGAAATAACAAAATGAGACCTAATAAAGCGACAAATTTGGAGTGGGGCCAGTGGGGGAATTGAACCTTGCTGGTAAGTGGGTTCAGCTACAGTCTTTCGTCTGAGCAGCTCTTTTACTTAATTTGTTATACATCATTTCCGGGGGTGAGATACTGTCATTTTATCAGCTTTGTTACAGTGTCTATTAAGAACGGGGAGAAGAGTTCTGGAAGAGATTAGTTTAGCACCATCTCAACAATTACAAGAGCAAGTAAACAGGATAATTAATGATGGATTAAACGGATCATCTTGTGGTGTTTCATTAACGACTCAGCAAGGTCAGAATGTCTCCGTTGACTGTATTTCGTCAGGAAATAAGCTAATATGGTATATCTATCCAACTCTCCAGTAAAAGTACAAAGAAGAGCTTAAACTACAAATCAACTTCAAGGCTCAGCATTTAGATTTGGACTTTTATGATCACATTTTTAAGCCCGGAGCATATTTGACGATCCACAAAGAACATATGAAAAAATGGAATTTGACAGGAATAAAAAGAGTTTGACATTAGCTTCCGTTAGGACATATCCAAATTTATAATATTACTGATACATACTTTAGCATGCTAAGACGGCTATCATTTTCTTTTCCTCTATTCGTTGGTATAATATTTTGTCTTGCAATTTTGGCAATTGGTTCGGATAACGATCTTTTCTTATTGGTATATTCAGAAGAACAGCAAGAACAACTGATACATTCTATGAGTTCTTCGTTAGATGATAATGGTGGCCACGACCTCTATCATGGATCTGCTTTCATCAAAGAGTTAGAGAATCTTATCAAGAATTTTGAATATACATTTGACATTGAAGGAAACCAAATTTTCCCAACTAATAACATAAAGCAAGATATTGTTAGCGAACACAAGTCCTCTGAGTATAATATCGATGATTTGGACTATGAGCTATTGGGTTTTAGAATAAGAGCATCGGATATTAAAATACATGTAGACCCTAAAAAAATAGATGAAACAGAGACAAGGGTTGACATACCATTATTGTTAGCAAAGGATATCAAAGTAAACAATGGTGGAATAATTAATCTGTCATATGATGCAGTAGACTTAGGATCAGTGTATGGTATTTACAATAAGGCTACAGACAAAATGACAGTCCATGTACCTCTTGGTATTGCGGCTAGATACATTAATCAATAATAACGAAGCGTTCAATTATTTCGGTGTGACACGGCATCCTGTTGTTCCTGTGACCCTTTGAGTGTGAATTTTAGCATTTAGGATTGCAATGAATTCACGACTATTTGCACATCAAACTTTGCTGGAGACTCTCCTTTATTTCTGATCTTATCCTACTCCAGTTGTCGACTACGACATTCATTGCTCCGTCGTCTACTAGTCTTGTGCCATTTTCTGTATCTCTGAAGCCAAAATATCCTCCATGGTTATCGCCTCTGGCAATAATCATATTAGTTGCTAGTGGAAAATCAGGTTCTTTGTCCCCGTCCGCATCACAAGAAGGAGGTATTTCATCTTGTACATTTGTCTGATGATAATTTGCAGGCAGTGATTGAACTATATTAAATGGGGTTGTCTGATATCCTGTTTGCCCTAGCGCCCAATCCCCTTCGTAAGAAGGATAAATCTGAAAGGGAACAAATGGATAAATCGGGTTTGGTTCAAAAGCATTATCTTCAGGATTATAAAAATTATAGAAATCCTTCACCACTTGTTCTATGGCCTGTCCATAGTTAGTTTTTATAGTATTCCAATTGGTTCCATCAATATCAATGTCTCTTTTAAATTTCGATACTTCTTCGTTGTCTACAGTGGCTCCCAGTAAGTTTACTGATGCTATTGTGTAATTGTTGTTCTTCCAATAGGGATTGTTCAACAAATTATTCAAGCTACTAAGGATTATCCTAGCACCTAAAGAATGACCAATTAATCTCACTTTAATGTCTTTTCCAAACTCTTGTTTGCAAGTATTGATTAGGTCAAAGATAAATTTTGCCAGTGTAGCGCCGTTATCATTTGCAGTTTTTTTTGATTCTGACCAAATTAGGTCTGATTTCCAGCTGAACCCAACTAGTGAGGTGTTGTAGTAGCTATTGTTTTCTAAGGACAGTTTTACTCTGTCAAACCTTTCTTTAGCCTTAGCTTCATTAAGCCCCCAGCCATGAACAACTATGATAACCTCTTGCTCAGAACAATTCTTGAGCAGTCCTGTAATATTCTCAAGCGGATGATTGTTGTAACCAAAGCTTTCACCTTGGGGTATATTCAAATTTTGCCTTGTACTAACTTCATATGCAGGTATCGATTTTGTCAATGACGGAGAGTAGTCGCTGAGGCTACTTGATAGATATTTGTGGATGTATAAATTGTTCCCATCAATAACATTGCAAAGACCAGCACTGGAATGAATTTTGGCCTTCTATGGTTGATTTTCATTATTTGTGCTAAATGATTAGCAACTTACTGTTATTACTTTAACCTTCGAATATACGGTTCTATTACTATTTTTTGAAACCAACAGATATTATAATTAATTCTGATATCTGCTACTATTGATTTGAAGCTAAATATTATGACTAGATATCCTTCTAAGTTATTCTGGTAAACCGAAATTTTTCTTACTAATCTCCCTCTTCCTCAATTTCTTTTCCCTTATAATTTTGCACAATCTGATTTTCCCAAGTAAAAAACTATATTCGCCTTTTTCAAGGATTTTATCATTTCTGAAAATATTCAAAAATCACCTTAATT
>JAATVT010000038.1 GCA_014523685.1 Nitrososphaerales archaeon TH5893 | reverse complement strand
TGTTCCTGCGGGATGATCGGAAGATGAAGAATTATTATTTGCAATTATGACAAATATTGCACCACTCAATAACCTGCCTATATCATGATCGTTTCCAACATATACTCCTTCTTCGGGAAAAACTGTCTCTATTGATTTAGCTGATCCTGGTGGTATTGAAATCATATATGTTTTTGAAGTTGAAGTATCAAAATTGTACATATTTGGATCACTAATAATCATGCCCCCAACAAAATTAAATGACAGATGACCTCTTGGACCTGCATTAACTATATACCATCTCGTCAGCTCCCCTGGTTTGACCCTAAATACCTCTGAATCTTCATTGAGTATCATTTTGGTTTGAGTGCCAATAAATGGTATGTATTTGTAAGCCATACCATTTGTTAATATCAAATCTGGTTTATTTGCAATGAATTTACTCATGTCAAATGAGCCTATTTCTTGCTGTGGGATTCCACCTGTGGTTGTAGTGGAGGATAGCCTGTCTGAGGCAGTACTATTTGTCACATTGGAATTAGAAGTAGCATGGGAACTTCTATTTGTTCCTGAGAATAATCCTTTGTCAATAGTGTTGTATATCTCTCCAAATACCATATAGAACTCTTTTGCAGGTTTCTCATTTTTCGGATGGACTATAATGGCACCATACATACCACTAGCAATATGTTCCCAGATGCCGTTTAGGTTGTCTCCGGTGCAGTGATACATAAATACACCAACATCATTTGCTGTCGCTCTCAAAGTCTTGCTGTCACCAGGTTCCACATAGGCCAATAGTGACTGGTTTTGACCTTCAATTCCATGTAAATTCAAACTATGAGGTATAGTATCTCTGTTTTCTAGTGTAATCTCAAAGGTGTCACCTTCATGGACTGAAATTGCTGGAGCAGGTATACTTCCATTAAATGTCATAGCCTTGTAAAATATTCCCCCAGGATGGAGCTCATTATCTGGCGATATCTGAACTACTCTCTCGTGTGCTATTAAAGTAAATTTTTTTGAGACGGTATAATTATTGTTATTCTGTGTCGTTGTATTATTCGATGTTGTCGTTATAGATGATGCCAACCGTTGGTCCTTTTTGGTTGGTGATTCTTCCTGTATTTCCTCCGTGACGCCAGTATCGTATTGTGAGGACACTGGTATAGCCAAAACAGGGCCACTGTTAATTAATGACGAAATAGCTAGTAAAACAATTACTCGTGACAGAACTAAAGACAATGGCCTTTATAGAGCATTCAAGTATATACAGTAACCTCTCTAGCTAACGATAGCAGATTTTATCTCTTTATCCCGACTTGCCCCAGATTAGCAATATACTTTATAAGTAATCCATTGGTATAAGGAATAATGCATAGAATCTATAATAGCGGAATACTAGCTGGAGCTCTTGTGTTCCTCATTTCTGTAATAGTTATCTCGGTAGGATTCATACCAAGTACAGCAAATGTTGTAACAGCGCAAATTGGAAGTATGGCAACATTACAGAACATAGATGCTAATTACGCAATAAGCATAATACCAGGGGCATCACAAAGAGAAAGCGCATATCACTATTATCCACCTGCAGTTGCTGTTCCCACGGGTACCACTGTAGCATGGTTTAACAACGATTTTGGCCAACCCCATACAGTTACGAGTGGTTCACCTAATGCATCTGATATAGGTACAGTATTCAATTCAGGTGTAATGCCTGCAACTGCAAACTCTTTCTTTCAATATACATTTAACAGGGGTGGAGATATCGCATATCATTGCATAATTCATCCGTGGAGAGCCGCAGTAGTATCTGTAAGTAATGCAATAGAAAGAGGCACTTATTTTGGACTATCATCAGGCACAGGACCAGTTTGGGACTTTAATAAGGATTTCAGGACACTGCTTAATATCGAACCATTAACAGTACCTTTAGACCGAACAACACCAATTGCCTATAATATCACCATATCTAAGAATGATAACAGCACCGGAGGAGATACAGGTAACAATGTCTTTTCAGATACGTACGTTACTAACGGCGAAGCACTTCCCTTAGAACTAGTAAGAGGCAGTGGGAATGAGACTATATCTTATGGACCTGACTTTAGCAGTACTGGAGCATATCATATTGAAGGACCTTTCTTCACAGGTAACAGCAATTATACAATAAGGGCGGAAATAACGTCAATAAATGATCAACCTCCACAAAATCAAATCGTAGATGAGTTTAGCCTTAAAACCGTTGCATAAACTGAACAAAAGAACCATTTCTTAATTTTTCTAATCTACTCTAGGAATGCAACCGTCAATATATTGTTAATATTAGGCATGCGATACGTATGATACATGGAAACATGTGTAAATAGCGACAGATATTTAGTTCCAATTATACATAGACATTGTCCTTGACTAATTTCTTTAATTTGACAAGTGCATCTGATAGTGGTTGTTCTGTTGCAAATATTATCAGCGTATGGTTATCCGTTTTATTATCCGGCCAGTATTCTCCAGGACAGTAATCACAAGTTCCATAAGTAAAATTATATTCACTTAGGATTTGAAATCCATTCTTCGGAAATTCTGCTCTATAATATTTTAGAGAGCCTGGATGTACTCCACCATCATTGTCTCTATTGTTTTCAACCTGTATAGAAGGGGTATAAAATCCCCCCATCACAAGATTGCCATTAGATTTTTCACGTGTAACTGATATTGTTCCTTCAGTAGCTTCATATTCTGTGTTAACAATAGTATAGTTTCCTACAGGAAGGACTATTGGCCGTGAGCTGTTTGCATACTCTAATACTCCTGTTGAGTATACTGTCTCTCCTCTATCATCTATTATTTCAATTGTTTGCGGATGAGGTGTGTCCCAGGGTGCATCAGCATTTAGGAACGACAAAGTAGTTCCTTGGGGTATACGCAGATTTTTTGGAATATAATATGAATTCTTGTCAGTAATTAACTTGTGTCTTTCATCTTGCCAGCTTTCATGTGCCTCGTTTGCTATCAAAATTATAAAGGATCCTATAGATGGTGGAAGTTCCATTGACTCTGACTGATAAATTGATTCTGCAGTGGGCGTCGTAACTGGTACTGGGGCACTGTTATTCAAATTAAACGGATTGGATCCATAAGCAGAGCTCGTGCTCGCGTTTCCGGCCAAAACAGCTACTACCAATACCATTGATAATGCTGCTGTCGGCATGGTTACTGCCTTCTTTCGAAATGCTGTTATAATAGAAGATCGAAAAAGCTTGTACATTTACAATCTAGAGAGACTCAACATTAATGGTATATTTGTGTAATCTTACCAGGTTCTGTAAAAATAGTGATTACTTACAGGTGCACACTATCTATGTAGTGAAATAGATTTACTTATCATTTTAATCGCCTGTGAAGCTGCAATATTTACTGGTTCCCACACGGGAGAAATTGGAGGAACGTAACACGAGTCATAATTAGCAAGGTCTACTATGTTTGCTTTAAGAAGAAGGGCTAAGGCAATTAAATCAATCCTGCCTTTTACACCTTCGCCTCCAATTATCTGAGAGCCTAAAACTCTTCCATTACTCTTTTTATCGCTAATAATCTTTATCCAAATGGGTTTACTATCAGGATAATAACCAGACCTTGTTATACTCTCTATTGTCTCCTCAGTTGGTTCAAATCCTTCTTTTAATGCCTCATCAAAGCTGAGCCCAGTCTTACCAAAGTAGAGATCAAAGGATTTTGAAATAGCGCTTCCCGCTATTCCTCTAAATATGGCATTACCTCCAGCAGCGTTTTCACCAGCAACTCTTCCCTGTTTATTTGCAGTAGTACCAAGAGGTAGGTAAGTATCTTTACCCGTAACGTAGCTTTTTGCAGTAGCGCAGTCACCGGCGGCAAAAATATTGGATGTACTAGTTCTCATATGTTCGTCTACTCTTATTGCATTAGCATATCCCAATTCAATTCCTGCATCCCTGGCTATTTCAGAATTAGGTATTACCCCTGTCCCAACGAGTACCAAATCAGATTCAATACTGCCTTTAGTAGTTTTGATTCCTCTTACCTTTCTATTTCCTTCTTCCAAAATTTCTACCAATTTTTCTCCTAGCCTAAGTTTAACACCTTTATCTTGGAGATGTTTTTGCATTATTTTGGCCAAGTCATTATCTAGAATATTTGGAAGAACATGATCAGCCATTTCTACAATCGTCACACTATCAATATCATTTTTCTTAAAGGACTCAGCCATTTCAAGTCCGATAAGGCCAGCACCTACAATTACAACTGAATCTATACCTTTAGCAATTAGTGCCTTTATTTTTTTCCCATCGCCATAATTTCTTAAAAAAACTACTCCATCCAGGCGGATGCCTCTAATAGGCGGAACAAAAGGACGAGCACCAGTTGCAATAACTAGGGAATCATATTCCAGGGAAATGCGTTTATGACTTTTTAAACTAATAGCATATACCTTTTGTTGCAAAGGATCTATTTTTTCTGCACGTGTATTTACTATAACATCAATATCGTATTGTTTCTTAAAATCGTCTGCAGGTCTTTCTATTAACTTCTCAAAGCTATCAATTAATCCTTCAATAACATAGGGCATACCACATGCTCCATATGAAACTAGAGGCTCTTCTTGAAGTATAGTGATCTGGGCAGTAGGATCTACTCTTTTTGCTTTTGATGCGGCACTGGTACCTGCTGCAACGCCGCCTATTATAACAATCTTCTTGTTCTTTTTGTTATCGGTATTATTAATTATCTTTTTGCTACTCAAATCTAAAATGACATGCTCTTTATAATAATATAAATCGGTATTACAATCAACATTATTGCAAATGCCTGTTTTAGTGTGTCTCTAGGCACCTTTGAGGATATCTTTGTCCCATACAATCCACCTATCATCCCACCCAATACAAACAATACTGCAACAGGCAAATTAATCTCGCCACTTAGAGAATATCTTGCGGCAGTTACAGTAGAGCATTGTTGTAATTATCTTCCATAGGCAAGATACTGTTGTGCAGCGTTTCATAGAGCATGGCTGCAAATTCTTTGGCATTGTCTCTTGGATCTGGACGTCTTACGCCATTTACAAATAAGGTATCCCCTGAAAAGTATTGCTGTTGTGGTCCACCTATATCATTTGGAATTTCATTGTCTAAGGTTCGGTTTTCAGCTTTTATGGTTTCTAGAATATAAATACCTAGATCAGTTAATTTGACTTTGCTACTCAGGAAATTATAAAAGTAGTAGTCACCGCTAACAAGAATGTTATTATCGTCAAGACTAACATCTGAATAATCTAGATATGCTCGTGAAGAAGATGATGGTTTATCAATAACAATAACTCCACTTGACAGAGCATAATTGACATCTTTTCTTGTAAGATTATATTCGAGTAACTCGAGAATTGACAAGCTTGTATTACCTATTATACTAACTATCCGTACAAGAATTGGATCTTGGAGAAGCTTTGTAAGTTCGTTTGAATCAATTATTTTTTTATTTGTCATGAACATGTCTGATATACAGAAGTTGTTCTTAATAGTGAAGAGTACAATGCAATGCAGAGAAACTATCTGCATACTTCCAGATGAATGACTGGCTTAACTCAGATACGATAGGAATACTAAATGAATACTAGTAATGCCCTCTAAAGCTAAAAGAAGTATAGTTAGGTCAAAAAACAAATTGTCAAGATGTCCAAAGACAGAAAAATAATGGTTACAGGTCCTTATTAAAGGAAAAAATAATGCATAAAACCAACTTCGTGACACTAAAATCATATAGCTTCAAAGCGTTTATTCTAGACGTCTAATATTGATTGAAAAACAACATGATCAAAATGGACTAGCACAAATAAAGTCTGAACATAATCTTTCATCTCATAGAGAAGCCATGTGGAAACAAAAACAATTTTTGCAGAGT
Source organism: Nitrososphaerales archaeon TH5893 (assembly GCA_014523685.1). Taxonomy (GTDB): domain Archaea; phylum Thermoproteota; class Nitrososphaeria; order Nitrososphaerales; family Nitrososphaeraceae; genus TH5893. Next base: position 9,210 of record JAATVT010000038.1, on the reverse strand, counting down.
ACTCCGAAATTCACAAGGATTTTAGTTCCATATGAAAAATCACAAATATCAGATAGTGCGTTAAGATATGCGATATATCTATCAAAGATATCTAGCTCAGATATTTTCATTCTCAGTATAGTTGAGAATTACGAAGAACTGAAAGAGATGTTGCCTGTAACTATTAGAGTGGAGAAAGAAGAAGACACACTGAGATCTAACAAGAACGATCTGCGCGCTAGTGATTTAAAAATTAGTGTAGAAGGATCATTGAGGAAAACAATTGAAGAAATGATATGTTTGTGTAAGGAGGCAGGAGTAAATACAAACGTAACGTACGAGATACGCACTGGTAAACCAAGCGACGAGATTATCAAGGTTGCTGAGATGACCGGGTTTGATCTAATAGTTATGGGTAGTCATAGAATAACCTCAACTATCAAGAACATAGGAAGTACTACAAGAAAAGTATTGGATACTTTAAAAAAACCTGTCTTGTTGATACATGAATGAAAATGTAAGTCCACCTCGAAAAAAGAGGCTACCACTCATCTTTGTATCTAGGTTGTTTTTGAACTATGAGTAGTGGTGTCTTTACAGTTGTTGCGACTTTTCTAGTAGTACTTCCTATACCTCCTATCATTGAAGCTATCCGGCGACTTCCCATAACAATCAGATCGAAGTCCATGAGAGTGGATACATTGATAATCTCATCTGCAGGATCCCCTGCACGTATTTCATATTTAATATTCTTTTCCATGCCACCGGCCTTACATACTGTTGTCGTTTCTTCTATTACTTTTCTCAAAATTTCATATTCCAGGACTCTTCGGTAATTTCCTTCAATATTTAGCTGTCCTTCTTCCTCTAGATTTGCTTTTATTGTGATAGGTAATATGTTTTGTAAGTCTCTATTGTGCTCAATCACATTAACAACAACTATCTCCGAATTGGAAGTCTTAGAAATATATGCTGCATAACTCAATGCTCTCTTGGACATCTGCGTTCCATCATACGCAACTAATATTCTTTCAAAACTTGGAAAACCAATATGGTTATGCCGAGTTTTAGAAGATTCGACTGTTGATTCCGACTTTTGTTTCTTCCGTGCTACCATGTTCTTCAATCTTCTGTCCTAAGTTAATACTAATAAATAATGTTAATTGGTCATCTCTCCATTGACATTTTAATTATTCTCATCATCTTCATTATCGTCCACTATTTCTTCCTGCTCCTGTTTTTCATCTGCTTCTTCTTCGCACTGTCCACCAGTACATAATCAGGATTTATGAGAGGGTTTCCTATCGTATCAACATTTGGATGTTAAAGAAATGGTATCATGATTCTCTAAGCATTTTGTCGATATTTTTCTTTATTTGTTCTAAAATCTTACTATACGCAAGCAACAACTTCTTTCTTTTATCTTTGGGCATATCATGGATATAAGAATACAAGGTTTCTGCTTCATCAATAATTCCTCTGACATTATCCTCTAATAGAACCTTTTCTTCTGCATTGGATGTTATCGAGTCTATTAGTGAAACAATTGATTCGCCGGTAATAAGACTACCGCCGCTATGCGATGTCGATTCAAATTTTGAATTCATATTTGGTTCTATGACTCTTAAATATAAAAAGCAGAAGCCTGCAGTGCATTACATTACAGTGAACTTTTACAAGTGACTATTAAAGACTTCTAAAACCGACTTTTTTTGGATTATATTATATGGAGCAGTATATTCTCGATATTCGCTTTAATTCTTGATGATTTTGCTACTAATGGACATTATCCAATTAGAAGTTGGATATAACATAAGACAGAAAACTATCTATTAGACTATTTATTTATCATAGGGAATTAATTCATACGAAAAATCTGCGAGATCTCAGTTCCTCTTTCATCAGGGGATACTTAGTCTGGTAACAGCCTAAATAACGAAGTCGCGCACAGCATTGAATACAACTCAGAAAGCAAGTCTTAGCAATTCAATAGGCATACCATTCTTGTCCTTAAACCTATACTTCTTCCACCTTCTGCCTCTTTGCAATAGCTGTTTCTGCATCTTCTTCTCCTTGCCTTATCAATTTCTTTATAGTATTAGTAGAAAAATCAGCATCTTCGAATATGAAGTGGATATCTTCAGATCTCTCTATTTTTGTAATTTCCTGAATTATTGCTCCACGATCTTCAGCTAATCTATGGTACTCTCGCTCTATCTGAAAGAATCTTTCTCTTTTCTCCTCATTAAGCTGGACGTTGCTTACAATATCATGCATTTCTTTCAAAAGCGATAGGTATCTTGAAATTACCTCTGACATTCTAACATTATGATCAGTCTTATCTGTGTGGACGATATCTCTGGCCCTATGCCATGCGTCAAACATATTTTCTGGTAATTCATTTTGTATACGCGGAAAGAGATTTACAATGTATACTTTCTTGTCTCTCCTTGGTGATACATCTATAACCTCTCGTAGAGGAGTATTGCTAAGTAAGCTTCCGTCCCAAAGATGTTTCCCTTCTTTTTCAACCCATGATATCCCATAAAATGGAAAGCTTGCACAGCCCAAAAGATGGTCAGAGTCGACATTCATAGACATACTATCAAATATGACAGGTTCGCTCGTTTGCAAATCAGTAGCGGTTACAATTAGCCTTGGAATATTACTCTTACTTAGCTTTTTATAATCAATGTATTTATTCAGGGTATTCTTTAATGGGGCGGTATCATATAGATAAGGCTGTTTGTATGAGAAAAGGGAGTTCAGATTTGGTATGAACCATATTGGCAAAAAAACCTTTGAATTGCCATATAAAGCGCTATAAAACGATGATGTTATGCTTCTGGTATTGTCTGGTAAGAACGATGGTGTTATTTTCTCAGAAATATCTATCCAAAAATCTTCTAAATCTTTTGCAGGATTGTTATTTTTTGAGCCCACTATTATTGCAGCATTAACAGCACCAATAGATGTACCTGCAACAATATCAAATTTTATATCATGTTTAGACAATGTCTTATAAACACCACATTCATATGCTCCCAGGGATCCACCACCTTGTAGTACCAAGACCGTTTCAGATTGGATTCTTTGTATGTTTCTGATCTCTAATTCATGCAATATGTATTTAAGATGAGTAGTATACGTAATTAGGATTATCTTATTTCTAGTACCTTAGACCTTTGATCACCTATGATTGTAAGTATGACCACTTAGAGATGGGTATTTCATTACACCCATGTTTCTTCTTGCTTCGAGTATTTTGGCATATCTAAATAATGTGAGAATTTGAGGTTATATACTATTCAATCGCCATTTCCTTTTGCTTACGACGGAGTAAACATGCAATAATGTGTATAGGTGGTATTTCCTTATCATATGTAAGATTAGTTCATCCCAAAAACGGATCCATTTTAGTAGGAAAATAGCTTAAAGCAATACAAGTGAAAACAGAGAAAGCCTTATTCAAAGTAGTTGGAATGTATTGTGTTACTTGTAAGCCTATTGTAGAGAAGCAATTAAAAAATGAAGAGGCAGTAATGAAAATTTACATTGATTATATGACAGATAGCATTGTAGTAGAATTTGATCCAACGCTTACGAGCAGAGAGGAGATAAAAAACAAATTAGAACGGTCTGGCTACAAATTTGTCAGGACAGCAGATGCTAGATAATATTGGTGGTGCATCACCGGGTTTATATTCATTCATCTAGCTACATTATACTTGATTGAAGTACACCTCGTTATCTAGTCCTTGGTTGCAAAGAATATGCCATTTTGATATCCTTATTAGTATACAACCTTTCCCTTTTTGGTTCGGCAGGTGCAAATCGTGGCTTATATCTTCCAAGCAATCTCTCGTTCCATTAGGAATTGAAGTTATTCTAGAGAAGGAAGAACTCTCTGCTACAGAATTCAAAAAAGATCCATTACAATCTAATCGGATTTGGATAAACAACCGTTTGAATGTTTCTCTGGATCAATTGAAATAAGATAATAAGATAATAAGATAGGCAACTGTTGCAGCTGCCTTATAACACAATTATTTAGGGAAATTAAGGATGCAATCGGGAATGCATGATAAGTGAAGAATTAAGTTCCTACCAACGAGAACTCTGTTCCTATATCGCTTAAATAAAAAATACTATTGTAATAACAATAGAGGATAGACGTATGTGATAAGTTTCCAAAGGGAGACAAAAGCATACCCGGGGGGCTGCCTTCCCCTGTCATTTGATTCCTCTATTGCTGCTATGATTGATTATATATAACATATCTATGAGACTCGATAAATGAGTACCCACTTAGTTGTAGGTGTTATCATCATGATAACCTTGGAACTAACTAACAAATTCATAATTTAGTAAACATAACCTCAAAGAATCAAGCTAGTCAAAACTAATAGTGGGTGACTTTTCTAAATGATGGTTCCTATGTTCTGCAATCGCGACCTGGTTAAGAAGTCTAGAATGTTTCTCTGGATCAATTGCTAAGACTCCTTCTGGTCATATATGCTGCAAATGTGATAAAAATGTGATAACATGGTAATTCCCATAAGGCCGAAGTTAATAGGAACAACTTGACCAAAATCCCTTAACTCTTCTATCCTTGTGACGTTCTTGTGTTTTGGATAGGGATCCGTATTAGGACTAGGGTTTGCCTTAATGTTCTTGTAAATTCTGGATTGGACCCGTCTATATATATGGGAGTTTCAAAATCTGAACTATAACGATTACTGTTTAAATCTGCAATGTATTCTCTTCCCAATATTTTGATGTCTTCTATTAGATGGGAAGCAAGTGCCTTACCGCCTTCCGTTATAAATTGACAATTGAAGTTTTGGGTTAGAACTATCCGGGTTATACGAGAGAACCATTATACCGATCTTCACCGATCATATACTCATCTATCTTTTCAACCATCATGTTTGTAAGTACATCCCTAAGCGTATGAGGGCATTCTTACAATCGCTAGTATACTTTAGTACTGCCATTAAAAACTTGGATTTAATCTATGCGGCCTCAAAGGCCCTAAACATTTACTCTTGTTCTGCAGTCCAATTTAAGCGAATGAATTAATACCCGATTACATAGGGTATTGGAATAAACTCTTCGTGACATCAAATTGGCTGGGAAAAGGCGGTTTTCTACAGAGTATACAATGCTTTCTATTCTCGAGTATCTATGTATAAATTCCCTGCATACTCCTGTTAGCAAATATCACATCATAACCAAGATACCCGGGATAAAACAGCAACGTCAAGATAGAGTCTCATCTATTATGGCCAAACTCGAAACAAGTGGGTTCATTTATTCCATAACGACCTCCAGTAATTCAACATTCTACCAGATAACAAGTAAAGGACTAGAAGTATACTCGAAATGGGTTAAAGACTTTCTTGATTTTGTGAGGTCAACTGATATATGAATCAATAACGGAAGAGGCTGCAATGCCAATAAATTCTATATTCTCATTGTATCATAGTGAGAGGTTTTTCTATTAATACAATATAGTTAATTTTATTATTTTCAAGTTGCCTAGCGATATTACCGGCGTCTTCAGATATGCTGTCTCCTATGATTAATGCTAAACCAACCTTATTTTTTGTTATGGATACATATTTTGAAAGAGAATTGTAAAAGGAACGAACATCCTTATTATCTACAGTCCCTTCTATGACACTAATTACCACAGCGCCATATTCTAGTAACGATCGCTTAAGATTAATACTATTGTCGGTGCTAGCGTCGCTCAAGTCATTCTTTATGTGATCCTGATCTATTAAAACGTCAAAAAATATGTCATCGTTATTGTTCTTGATCTTAACATCGAGAAAATTTTTAATGTTCTCTTTTAATGAAATATAATTTCTCAATGGTTCACCTATTTGAGCAACAGTTTCAGCAACAGCATCGATGGCTTCTTCTTTAGACTTATTGATCATAGCAATATTCATACCTGTTTTTATAGAATTTCTTTCGAAGGTATCTGCCCAAGAGCTAAAAACTTTTTTTGTCTTCAATAAAGTATTTAGTAAATATAATATAACAATAAGTAGAATTACAGAAAATGTGACTATCATAGAATCAAATACCACATCTGGTATGACTTTCATATATCCTACTACGTTTAGTACATCCAATATAGCTATGACAGTTAACGCAGATATTACGCCAATAATAAAGACAAAATTTTTTGACAGAGTGTAAACAAGGATCGATGCTCTATGGGCATACTTGGTTGCCATTACAGGGGACTCCAAATCATCATCCCTATCACTTAAATTGTTTTGATAATATCCCATTGACCATTAATTAAATATAGATTTCCAAATATATAATATATACAAGAACTAAGTTCTACTATAATGGAAGTGAAATTATAATAATACATTTATTGCGTCAAAATACATAAAAAAAATCAAATCATACAAATATCTTTAGGGGAAAAATCCTGTTCGCTGAGTTCTACTAGAATTAAAAATATAGAGGAGAACTTTAATCGTTATCCGAATTAATTAAGCGACCAGTGACTTCTTAGCTTCTTCAGCCTGACCGATAGACACATTAGAATCTCCATCATTCAATGCTTTAATTGCTGCCTCTATGCGTTTTTCTGAGTCAGCTATAGATGGTCTCCCTTCCATTAGCTTCTCTGCTTCCAAAAGATGTTTTCTTCCTTCATCAGTCTTTCCATTCTTTATAGCACCTATAGCTGCGTCTGTTTGCATGACGATAGGATCGTCAGACGATGAACTAGTATTCGAGGTTGCATTCGTTTCTGTAGTATTTGACTGTGCTGTAGCTGTGGATATAACTAAGCCTGTTGCTATCATTAAGCCTGATAAAGCTATTGTTAGCAAGGCCGCAAGTAAAATACTTGTATTCTCAGTTTTCATACAAGCGTCATCAAAAAGCGTACAATAAAAATAATACAGTAATAGAGTTAGTTCATCCAAGAACTATATTCTTCTATTGCTTAAATAAGATGTAGAAATATTGTTTTGAGGATGTCTAGAAATATTATTATGATGTACGTCTTGTTGGCATTTATGTTAACAACAGCAATAGTTTATTTTATTGTTGCATCACAGGAATATAGCGACTTGCTAGAATTTCAAGAGGTGGGTATTGATGGTGAAACACAGGAAAAACAAGTTGAAATAACTCTATTCATAGGCTCTGGTGTTACTTATATAGGATTATTTGCTTGGATACTTGGAGCAAAGCTAAGAAGTAAAACTCCTTATGTAGTGGTAGCCGGAGTTTCCGTCATTTTGATTGCAACATATATAGCATCCAGAACAGTTGGTGTTCCAATCGTGGGGGTGGAGTATTACGTAGGGAAGTTGGATATGATCAGTAAAGCTCTTCAAGTAATAATAATAGGGCTATCGATATACCTAACATTTAGGATACAGAAAATTATAATAATAAAAAGCATGAATAAGAAAAATATGGGCTGATGCTATTGCTTCATCCCCCCAATTCCTTTATTATAGTATACAAACATGATACTATTTTACTTTGATGAATTGTAAATAATGAAGCGTGAATAATAAATATTGTTCAGTTCTTTATCGCAAATAAACAAGTTAGGTCAAGTCAGCCGGTTAAACCAAAATTGATTGACTTTGCTAATTGGTTACCACTAACTCACCTTTTATCGACGGATCATGGGTAGAGTAAAAAGGATACGTGCCTGGTTGAAGATTAGATGCCACGTATTCTATGTAGCCCTTAGGTTGAATTGGTCCTGCACCAAACAATCTTCCTGCTACTGGGTCACTTGGTCCCATACCACTTTTTATTGTATGTACCGCAGTATCGTTGTTAAATATGAGTATCTCCCCTCCTGTCTTAATTGTTGTTGTTGGTGGATTAATGACTATATTGCCTTGAGGCCCTTTAGAAATGGTTATGAGTGATACAACAGTGGAAGATTCTATACCTGATCCCCCTGACGACTCTCCAGTAGTATTATCTGAAGAAGGGGATGCACTTACATAAACTATATCTTTAGAATTCCCAATATTACTTTCTACCAAAGCAAATTCGTTATATGGGATGGAAGCCACCATCAATGCAAAATGGGCTGATAATATGACTATTAGTCCTGAGTTGAAAATATTGTTCATATTTTTGATATCGATTATTCTAACTAATATATCATACTTCTCCCAAATTTAAGAAAAGGGTGGGTTGGATTATTATCGAGGCTATTTCCCCTGCTATTGTGTTCCGCCTGGAGTTATCTGTCCACGAATTGCACCATCTGGATTTTCTGTGGTATGAACATTAACGTACGCTTCCCCATTTTGTATGGCTTTAGCCAAATCACCTTCTAGAGTCTTGCCTGCCATAGGACCTTCCAGCATATTCATGGCTATAATTCCTCCCGCTAGTCGCCCATTTAGTGGCCCTGTTCCTGTTTCGTTGTCAGCCTTAAACAGCGTTACGATTACAGGTCCATTCTGTCCTTCTTTGCCTTGATGAATATGTCCTGCTGTCACGCCTTCAATGTTAGCAACCCGAAGGCCATATGACATATTGTTCAAGTGAGGCTGAGTAAACCCTACCACGCCAGTTGCTTGGGTGTCCACAGGTGGAACTTCCTTATCGCCTGATAGCATGGCTGCAAATTGTTCGGTGGTTGCAAATGCTTTGGGTGTATTTGTAATTATTGCAGTTGCTCCCATGGATAAAACTGAAACAATTCCGAGAATTACGACTACAGTAGTCAAAATTTTGGTTGTTTTCATGATTTATACATAATATATTCTATTTTATAATAAGGTTGTATGAAATAGATGACAATGTTAACTCTTTCCTACCCTATTACTTACCATCTCTCTCATAAAAGATTAACATGTAAAAGAATTCCTTTACCATTTTAATTGCCGTCCACCAGAGTGGACGAATAAGAAATATCTATTCAGTCATTTGATGCATAGATATAAAGGTGAGACTGAAGATAAAAGAGAAAAAAGCAACTATGGGATGACCTTAGTAAAAGGAAAAAAGATATTAATAACATATTAGACACGGCTAACACTTGGAACAGGAGAAAAACACAAAATTTGCTATAATGGATAATGTATTGTCACGAATAGATCCCGGGTTTATATGATTTTTCTTTTTCCTGCTGAGCTAGCATTACCTTAATTAGATCGCTCATTTGGTTCCTCATCTTTTCTCCTTTCTTCCTCAATGGCTGTGAATCCAGCT
>JAATVT010000237.1 GCA_014523685.1 Nitrososphaerales archaeon TH5893 | reverse complement strand
TTTTTCAGATTTTTCTTTTGTTCCAAACCGTAAATTCGAATCAAAGATGGGATGCCAGTAAGATAATACGAAGCTATACTAGGAACAGACTTTTAGCGCTAATGTACATTCTACATAACGCACCTTGATTATAGAGATAGAGAGAAAGATCGAGTACCTAAGATTGGATCCGCAGCTTGAAAAATAACAGAAGCAAATCAAAACAACATAATGCATTCTCATTTACACAAATGGTCCACAGTATTGTTTTTGATTTTATCGGCTCAGCTTAGGATGGTTGACATTGTGGATTTACTATTTGAATTCCTCTTCCAAGACGTTCTTTTTATAATTCATTTGAAACAAATTATCAGCTTTGGCAAGTGCTTCTTGTCTGCCGCGTTTGTGGACCATGGACTGTAGGAGTAAATAGTTTTCCGGGATTACCATCCCGGTTTGGTCGTCTGAGTAAGGTATCTTTACAGTATCCTCTTCAACTCTAACAACTTCTTGGTGAATGTGTACCATGTTTGTATCTCCATGGGGAAACCCCAATTCCATCGCTTTTTTCCTTACTTGCGCAGTACCAGTTGCGGAACTCAAAATTGCAATTCCAAATTCTTTTCTGAATGTCTCAACTATCGATTCCTTGTTTGGAGCCTTTTTTTTGAATCTTACCGACATCTGATGCAGATGCATCATCCTCGAGGGGACCTTGTAAGCATCCACATAGAGATTGGCTGTAGGTATGAAATCTTTCACGTCATCTTGATGATGAGGATTCGCATCCCACTCAATCGAGTCCTTCACTTGCTTGGAATCCTCCAGATCGGCCCATCTTCTGATCAGTGTCACATCATACCGAATTATATCATCTCCAAAATTTTCTATCATGGGCTGAATAATCCGTCCCATTCCTGAAACATTGCAACTTCCCTGGATTACATAAGTTCTGCTACCAGCCTTTTCGTAGTTGACCCTCGAATTGTGAATCATATCTGCGACCGAATACTTGCCATGTCTATCTTCACCACCTTGGAAAATAGCGGGCTTATTGAGAGGATCATACAATTTCACTTTATTTAGATATCCTCCACCTTCTTTAGCAGCATCTATCACTAAATCGCACTGTGCCACTGCCTCTTCTATTGTACCATTGACTCGATATTGTTTGCCCATGAATTCTTTGATTTTTTCCTTTGGAACAAAAATGTCAAATTGGTTGCGGATGGCCTCTTGCGTCTTTTCGTCAGGACTGTATTTTGCAATTCCGACGAGCTGGATTTCTTTGTCCTTTGATATAGCGCTAGCAAGCCTGCGACCTATATTTCCGTAGCCATTTATGAACACTCTAGTCAATATACCATCACAAATTAATTTGAGTTGAAATATTGGTCAACATTTATAGCTTGCGAGCTAATTTGAAAAGTCAATGAATCTAGATCTCTTACGAGAGTCGAAATAGGTTTTATTGCATTGGTTTCAGTGATATTTGAATCTTAAAAAAATCTTTAAGATAAATGCACCATGATGAATCTCTATTATCATTATGGCCTAACCTAACATTCACTATGTCAATATAATATGTCAATATAATTCGTTTCTTGAAAATATATTATGTTTCAATTATTGGTGTTGATACATGATTATATTATTTAATAATAGCCTAGAAGGTTTTTATGCTCTTGCTCACGATCAAGTATATAGTGGAAACCGCTATTGAGGATTCTAGTTATTGATAACTATGATTCATTTGTGTATAATATCGTCCAGATATTAGGCAAACTTAAAATTCAAACGTTAGTCGAGCGGAACGACAAGATAAGTTATGCCTCAGTCAGGACAATGAACCCTGATGGAATTATCATATCCCCAGGGCCAGGTCATCCGGCGGATCGTAAATATTTTGGAAACTGTAGAGATGTTATAGTTAACATAGGACCCATTACACCCATTCTTGGTGTTTGTTTGGGACATGAAGGAATAGTTGACGCGTTCGGAGGCAGCGTAATAAATGCGAAGAAAATCAGACATGGAAAATCAAGCCCGATCGAATATAAAACTGGCAAACTATTCGAAAATATAAGCAACCCATTTAGAGCAACCCGATACCATTCACTGGTAGCAGACCCAAATAATATCCCTTATTGTCTTGAGGTTACAGCGAAAGCGCTCGATGATGGCGAAATAATGGGAGTGAGGCATAAACAATATCTAATAGAAGGAATCCAATTCCATCCTGAATCAGTTTTGACTGCTGAAGGTCCAATGATACTCAAGAACTTTGTCTCAATGATGAAGAAATGACCGTCTGATGGAAGACTTCAGACAGATCATTCAAAAGTTAGTTTCTGGAAAGCAACTTTTTGATGATGAAATAATTTATTCAATGAATTCAATAATGCAGGGCAAACTATCTGAAGCGTCTATCGCATCCTTCCTGGTGGCTCTTCGGATGAAGGGAGAAACTTCGCATGAAGTTAGTTTGATTATGAAAACAATAAAGGAGTATATGATTAAGATTACTCCAAAAATCGACGGATTCCTAATTGATATTTGTGGAACAGGTGGTGGTCAAATAAATACGTTCAATATTAGTACCGCTTCGGCAATTATTGCAAGTTCGGCAGGAGCAAAGGTAGCAAAACATTGCAATAGGTCAGCCTCAGGGATATGTGGAAGTGCAGATTTTATGGAATCTATTGGACTCGATTTGGAAGCCCCAATAGCTGATATCACTAAAGCAATTCAGGAAACAGGACTAGGTTTTCTATATGCTCCAAAATTTCATCCTTCCATGCAAAACGTCGCATCAGTTAGAAGAGCGATTGGAATCAGAACTGTATTTAATATTGTTGGTCCATTAACTAATCCATGTACCAATTTGAGTGGCCAGGTAATAGGAGCCCCTGAACCGAAAATTGTTGAGACCTTGGGACTCGCATTGAATGAATCAGGTATGAAGAATATAATGCTTATCAATTCAAGAGATGGCTTAGATGAGCTTTCCTGTACTTGCGAAAATGATATTACTTTTATTACTGGGAATGAAGTTAAACACATCAGGTTTCATCCTAAAGAAATAGGGCTAGAGCCAACTAGACTGGAGAACCTAATGGTGTACTCTAAGGAGGAATCTATACGAGACACCTTAAGGGTAATATATGGAGTCGGGGACAAACACAAACAAGATATCGTATTTCTGAACGCAGCGGCGGCCTTGGTTATTGGCCAAAAATCTGTAGACTTTAGAGAAGGAACTGAGCTTGCGCGCGATGCCGTAAGGGACGGTAGAGCTCAAAAACTATTGTCGGAATACATTCGACGTTGCGGTCAAAAGGAAATATTAATTGATGCAGAGAAAAAGTTTCTTTAATTCTAGCACATCTTCTCCCATTTTGCGTTATTTGATATCACATTTTACTCCTCAATCTACTAAGCGCTATCTACTCATCGTTTAAACCGCGGGAGCGAATTTTACAGTGTATTATGTTTCATTGGAAGTGAATAATTTCATTTTGAACCATCGTATTAACGAGATAAACTAATCAAAGACATACTTTTTGATTATTTCTGAATGTTATCGTTATTACATGTACTGAAATCGATAATTGAGCAATGATTATCAATTTGATATATTCAATTTACGCGAGAGAATTTCGTTGAAATACAGTAACGTATTAACCAATTACAAGTTCCTACTAATTTATTTTTAAACCTCGGTAGAGGGAGTTGAGGATCAATTAAATAAAGGATTTCCACCAGACATATATTTTTATTCAACAAGGTACCTCAAGTAGTGGTCTAAGGAAATATCATTGCCTCAATTGGATCATGGTCAGGATCCCGATATCGGATCCTTAGGATGGAATGATTTGGTGGTCTTGAAACGCAGACATTCAGCATCTATTAGAGAGGTTATCCAAGAAATCGCAAATATTGACACAACCATCCTTCCTAAACTCAATCAGCAGCTTCGGGAGGGAAAAGAGGAACTAAATCAACTCATAATGAAATCCAGGCATAATCAAACGGAGGTTCAACATGTTAATTCTGATTTGCTTGATCTTAGTGAAAAGATCCGTCAATCAAAAAATTTTCTCCTTATGATGCAAAATAGGATGCCACAGGAAACAGAAGAGGAACTGTTGCATGTCTCCAAATTCAACCAAACATTGGTTGATGGTCGAAATTATGGTAGTAATAGGGAGAAGGATCAGATTCTCTCAACAATGAGAGATGCATCAATGAAGCTAGACGCAATGAAGGCATTTCGAACAATTAGGGGACAACTCCAACGGTTCGAAGAACAATGTGAAGTTACTAGGAAATCACTTCTAACACTAGACGTTGAAAGTCGGTTATTACATACAGAAATTTCTAAGTGCAAGAGGAAAACTCAGGGATTATTGAACTCTAAGCACAATGTTGTTGCAGAACGGGGAGATCAGCTTTCTAAATGCTACCAGATCTCCAAACAATTGGAGAAGATAAATGCACAGCTTGACATTTTGTCAGAAGCGAGAGGGAGTCGAGGACGAGTCGGATTCCGGGCAGTTTACACCTCAAATATAATCAAAGCAAAGGAGTCTGCTAAGAAAAAATTACAATCTGGCGGAAAGTTGAGCTTCGAGGAATTGCGACTTCTTTACAATGAAATTGGATACTAAATCAATAAGGTATCCATCTCTCATAACGAAGGGCGCATTTGGCATGAGTCAAAATCCATATAGAGACACAAAACAACTCGTCCATTTCCTGCTCTATCTGGCGGACTTGAATCCCAGGCATACCATGTATAGCTCACTGCTCCGTTGTCGACTGGCCATTGGTTTTGTTAGATGGACATCGGCAAAGTAACTCTCGGCATCTTTCTTAAACTCCTTCAAAAACTCCCCTTCGAATATCTTAAGAACTGCATTTCCTCCTCTAATCAGTATTTGTTTGGCGGTATCCAGACTACTTTTGCTCAGGGAAATCTGTTTAGCGTGATCAATGCTCCACAACCCGCTAACCCTAGGCGAAACATCTGATAAAAGTGTGTTCGCCTTTCCTTTGAGGGCTTCAATGAGCAAATTAATTGTATGTGTATTCTGAATATCTCCCTGTACAATTGTCACCCCTGCCAGTTGTGTCACTGTTTCAATATCTATGCCTATAACCATTCCACTTTGACCTACCGCTTCTCTCGCAACTTGAAGCCATCCTCCTGGGGCGCACCCAACGTCTACTACAGTGTTTCCTGATTTTAAAATATGATACGACTTATCAAGCTGAATTAGTTTATATGCAGATCTGCTTCTAAATCCTTCTTTCTTTGATAGTTTGCGGTAATAGTCTTTTTTGGCATCACTTAATTTCATAAGATAACAATTGCACTTTCACTCATTCTTTTTTAAGTCCAGTTTAGTCAGATTATGAATTTCTTGTGGTATGAACATTGTAATTCGGATCCGGTGACTCATGAAACTTCATAACTTTTCGAATTTACAAATATTGAACGAAAAACGGATCTTGTATAAATTATGCATAATACAACATGAATCTCCATACATCTAACAAAAACAAAGAAATTTTATTTCTTCCTATGCCACCTTCTCAGACTACCCTTCTTGACTTTTCTGTTATTCTTTGATACTTTTACCAGTAGTCTATTTCTATTTGGTTTTTCAGACTCATGGTACATGTGATCATCATTCTTTTGCATGATTTGAGTCGTAGGGTGAGACGATACCATAATCCAATCCTCAACTAAGCGACAACTATTCGGACTATATAGACTATCAATAGAACACATATGCTCAACGGGACAACTCAGGCAAGGGGCGGATTCAATACAATCCATATTAACTGGTAGTTTAGTAGGGAGAAGCCTGTACGACCAGCGGCCATTTTCAAAAAATTTCACTCTCTTGATAAGCGACCGTTTCTCAAGTGAAATAGCCACCCGAGAGCCATCTCGACTATTAAGATCCAACTCTTTCCAGAGTTTAGATTGGATTATCCCATCTCTTCCGTTATTTGTTATAATTTTAAGACTTTTCCCAGCCAGATCTTCAATCTCTGCCCACTTTCCCATCAAAGAGTCAACCTCTATTATGATATCATTAAATAGTTACCTCATAATTATTCGTTTTGCACTAAATAAGCAAAATTTCAAGTCTTTCCGAAGATCTTGTCGAAATACTCAGATTGTTCCTGACTAAGCTCGCTAGCTTCGCCTTCTTCGATGCTTGCCAGGTTTTTGGCTAACTTTTTCTTGTACTCTAATTGCATTTGACGGGCAATTTGAATTCTCTGAGCCTGTGGTGACCCTGCTCCGTGCATTGATTCCGTAAGATATCCAACAGCATTCCTCCCCAGTGTCATGTTTTCGATTAATCTAAGTATCCTCACTCTATTTTCTGTCGATACCCCCTTCCTCCCCTTCAAATACTTCTCTAAAAGAGGACCTGTTTCTGGGCTCCTGAAATCTCTTTCTGATGGCATGGTGACCATCAACCCACCGGCAATATCTTGTGCCAGCCTTCCTATTTCGTAAGGAAACCTTGTGACATTATGCTTGCAGACATTTGCCAACATGTCGTCGTTCTGATAGTTGCCAGCTGAAGTTTTGTGGGCCTGGTAGGAGGAAGCGATACCCGCAGCAAATATTGTTTCATTAAGGTGTGTCATCTCGACAAGCTTGTCCTTAATATGGGATGCATTGGCCACTCCATTATAGTCTGCGATCGCCGCCGCGGCGCCAACCAAAACATCTCCAAGGCCAGTTTTGCATACATAGCTTCTCCTATGATAACATGTGAAACGCTCGACTAACATGGATGCAAATTCTACCTCACCATCCATGAAGATTAGTTCATTAGGTATGAAGACATTATCAAAAATTATCATCGCCTCCTGACCAGAGAATTTTGCATTACCAGAATCCAAGTCTCCAGCTTCCATGCTTCTAGTATCGCACGATTGCCTGCCATAGATGTAGGTGATACCTTTAGCATCTGCCGGCACAGCACCAACAATGGCGTATTCCTTATCTTCTTGTCGAAGGCGCATCGTAGGCATTACCATTATCCAATGTGAATTAATGCAACCTGTCTGATGTGCCTTGGCACCACTGATATACAGTCCCTTTTCATCCCTCTTTATGACATGAACGAAGAGGTCTGGATCGGCTTGTTGAGAAGGTGAGAGACTTCGATCTCCCTTAACGTCTGTCATTGCACCGCCAATAACCAAATTCTCGGTCTGAATCTCTTTTATGAAATCTACTAGCCGTTCATGATACTTAGTACGATATTTACCATCAATCTCGAAGGTAGTAGAATACAGGGAATTGATTGCGTCCATTCCCACACAGCGCTGAAAACATGTACCTGTTTTCTGACCAAGCTTTCTCTGCATTCTATTCTGGTTTACCAAATCTTCTGCACTTTCAGCGACGTGAAGAAATCTGTTAACTTTCAACCCTGTAAGAGATGAACGAGAGGTCGCAATTTCAGGTTCACTGTTTGCAATATCGTATGTCTCTGCTACTGCATTTATGGACGGCCTAATCATTGGATGGTCAACGGGTTCTCCAATAAGTTCACCAAACAAATATACCTTAATATTTCTCCCCCTGAGGCTTTCAATATATTCTGCCCCATTTGCAATAGGCATAATAAGTAAATATAACGTCGATATTATTTATATCTTCTTAGAAATTTTATAAAAAATTATGTAATTTAAGTACTACAATATTTGTTGTCGTATAAATTCGTTTGCTGTGGTTGGTTACTCAGCCTGTTAGCCTACAAATATAATTTTTAAATTATCCTTGTATTAAATTTTGTGCCTAAAAATATGTCCTCTACCGTTAGAGCTCTACTCTGTGATTGAATAATTATTGAAAGTTGATTAGACACATTTTAGAATATGAAGATTCAAAATGGGGAAGCGAAATGACCGAGATCAAGTCTTGGCATCTTCCACTACCAAATGTAGATGCATTATTCATAACCCTTTTTATGACCTAACACCCCTTGATTAATATTGAGCACAAAGGGTTTAGACTTAACCAAGATAATCAAGACTTTTCCTGACTTTCCTAAGAGTGGCATCTTGTTTAGAGATATAAATCCAGTTTTCGGCGACCACACTGCAATGGATTACGTATCTGAAGAATTTTGTCGCCGGATACCCAAGTCCAGTATAGATTGTATTGTTGGGATTGAATCTAGAGGATTTGTTATCGCGACAGTATTGGCATTGGCAACTGGTAAAGGACTAGTCTTAGTTCGCAAAGCTGGAAAGCTTCCAGGACAAACTCTAAGGCAATCGTATGAAATTGAGTATGGTAACTCTACAATGGAGATTCAAAAGGATTCAATTAGGAAAGGCCAAAGGGTTCTAATTGCCGATGATCTTGTCGCAACAGGAGGAACTGCTATAGCGGCAGAGCGACTAGTAACACAATTGGGAGGGAAGGTCATTGGATTTGCATTTGTTATTGAATTGGCAAGCGTTGGTGGTTCGAGCAAGATCAGGCAACTGGGATACGAAGTTCACTCCTTGGTAGCATACGAATAATGTCAAAGAAACATCGTGCAGAGATAGGAATCATTGGAGGCACTGGATTTTATGATCCTAATTTTTTCAAGAATACCAATGTGGTTAAGGTTGATACTCCCTACGGGGAAACCTCTGATTTAGTCACTCTTGGAGAATATTCAGGAACGCAGGTTGCTTTTATTCCGAGACACGGCAGCAAGCATGTGATCCCTCCTCATAGGATAAACAGCCGTGCTAATATTTGGGCTCTAAGAGAACTGGGAGTAACCAGAATTCTATCTCCTTCAGTCGTAGGGAGCTTAAGGGAAGAGCTCAGGCCTGGTGACATTGTGGTATCAGATCAGTTTATTGATTTTACAAAAAAGAGGGACTACACGTATTTCGATAGGGGACGAATTTGTCATATATCGATGGCGGATCCTTTCTGTCCGGAATTAAGACAAACCGCAATATCATGTATTAAGAATTTGAATTATAAAGTCCATGGAAATGGAACATATCTTTGCATAGAAGGACCTCGATTTTCTACAAGAGCTGAGTCGCTATTTTTCAAGGACACTCTAAAGGCCGACATAATCGGAATGACTCTTGTACCGGAATGCGTACTTGCAAGAGAGGCACAACTATGTTATGTCTCAATTGCCATGATTACAGACTATGATGCGTGGTCAGAATCACCTGTTAACACAAAAGCTGTATTAGAATTATTACGTAAGAACGCGGAAAGAACAAAAAAGGTAGTATTAGAGCTGGTTACAAATATACCTTCGAAGCGAGACATGTGTAATTGTTCTACGGCATTAGACAGTGCCGTCATATAAACAATCAAACCCGTTAATTTCATGTTTCATGGGAATCCATTATCGAAATATCTCCCTCAACCAGCTTTCTTTGAATTTTCAACACCACCAACTCTGGATCCATCTGCATTTTCTTTATAGCATCAATTGTCTTCTTCGAAATGGATAGACTAATGTTGTGTCCTCCTATCCTACCAAATCCAATTGCTCGGAATCTAAATGTTCGCTCACCGTTAATGACAAAGTAACCAGATAGCTTGCTTGCAATTTCTGTACCGGCTACATTTTTAACGTAAACGCCAATTGATACTCCGTCTTGATCGCCGTTGAATGCAGAGGTCATCTTACATTTGATTCCTCAGTTATTTCAATACTGCGATTTACATTTTTTTCTACGAGAAACGACCACCATTCTGGATCAATAATCCTAAAGTCCTCTATTGTGACCGTAACGGTCTTATCTTCAGGGTCTAAAAACTCTAATTTTCCGTGGTTCATCAACTTAATCAGTTTCCATCGATTTTTTCCATCGATTTTTCTGCTAATTGCCACTGCCCACTTTTTCCCTTCTTCTATCTTGGGCATACCTATAAACTCGACTATATCTAATATCCCTAGCCTTTTTTCTTCACAAAATAATTCCTTAGTTATTGCACTACGCCATATATCTACCGCGCCAATAGTCTTCTGATTTTCGTTTATATTAATCACTCCAAAATAGACTATTTTATCATTACTTTCGCTTTCTGACATAATTACTTACAATGCAGTTATCGATTGGTCAAGATTATTTAGTCCTTGCATTTTCAAAATGACCTTCTAATATTAGCCCAATATTATCTATTTTAATATTCTTCTTAAATTCAATATTCTCCTCTTCGCAGAGGATTTTGTATCTGTTTGATGCAGCAAACCTTGGATGCAGCGATTCATATTCGGTGGGGGATACTTCAATCAGCATACCCTTATTCACCAAGGAATCAGCAGCTCTTCGAGCTTCTGGCAAAGTTATCTGTAAGGCATCATGTATTCGTCTTGGCGTCATCTTACCGTTTTTCACTATGAGAAGAAAGGTTCTGGACTCATTGGCTGAAAGCTTCAGTTCTGAGCCAAGAATTTTTTCTATATTAGTAATATCTACTGACAATAGGGACGTGTATTACTGGAAGTTATTTTTTAAGATATTGATTTGAGTAGATGTGCCGTTTGAGAAATCTCGTCTAATGCACCATCATAACATACTTTTCTCATGCCGGACGAAATTCAATTAAGATGATTGAAAGGCATGTCCTCGACGTTGTTTTCTAGAAAATTGAGTAAGGTGAGAGATTCGGCTATTGATACGAGTTCTAATATTCAAAGTAGCCGAAAATACCTTCCAATGTCTCAAAACCAAAAAAATGTCATTCATAACTGTTCCTAATATGAGTGTACTAATAGTCTCTTCATTTCACTAACTGTTTTGTCTAGTTATCTTAATAAATATGGTCCAAAAACGAGCATAATCACTATGACGATAAATATAAAAGTTATAGCACTAGTAACGGTCGACGGATTAAGTTTTGTTCCCATTGATTTCATTTTGTTCTCGATAAGAGAACCATACAACTGTCCTCCATCAAAAGGGCCGATAGGAAGTGCATTGAATAT
>JAATVT010000236.1 GCA_014523685.1 Nitrososphaerales archaeon TH5893 | reverse complement strand
TGTATTGGTCACTCCACCTCATATAAGCTCGAATCATCTCTAGACTAACACTGGGCTTTCTTATCTTGAATATTTCCTTTAGGTCAGTCATTGTGATCGCTCTTGGGTTAGATGTAGTTTCGAATGCTTTTCCGCTCTCAAATAACTCATCGACAACCCTCAATTGAGCAGCCTGACAAATATCCTTGATATCACTTGCACTGTAACCTTCAGCTGCCTTGGCCAATTCTTCATATTTAAAAACTCTATCCTTCTTCAACGGCTTCGTATATTGATTGAATAAATTAGTTCTAGACGCGGTATCAGGAAGCGAAACATATATCCTCTTTTGAAATCTTCTCAAAAATCCAGCTTCCAATGTCCAGGGTTTATTGGTCGCTCCTATAACGTATAGAAATGATTCCTTCGATTTCCCATTAATTCCATCCATTTCAGTGAGGAATTGATTCTTTACCCTTACTTCTCCCCCTACCTCGCTGTTTCGTGTGCCCAAAAGTGAATCTATCTCATCGATGAAAAGAAGGACTGGAACGTTTTCGGCTTCATAAAGCTTTCTCGCAAAAGCAAAAAGTTTTGATACGTTTTTTTCTGCTTCTCCTAACCATTTACTCATCATAGATGATGCATCGACATTAATGAAATAACCCTCAATCTCTGCTGCCGCAGCTGCCGCCAACAATGTCTTACCGCATCCTGGAGGGCCGTACAGTAGTATACCTCGTGGCCAACCTAATGGAAACAAATCAGGCCTTTTGGTTGGATAAACTATTGATTCTTTGATTGCACGCTTCGCATCTTCGAGACCTATGACCTCTTCCCAAGATACCTCAGGTTTCTCCTTTAACAAAAGCTCGCCGAAGTCTGTTTTAGATGACTCTTGTACCATTTTGGAATCTGGACTATCAGAATGCTCGTTATAGTTTTCCATTTTTATGTTAGAGCCAGTTTTCTTATCCTTCACTCTGTAAGTGTTCACCGGTTCTTCCAAGTCTGGAGCACGTATCTCCTGAGAAATCTCTCCACCTAAGCCATGAGTCATTTGCAATGCTTTGACTCTATTTTGGTAAGTGCTGGCCCTTTCCATATATATCCTATTTAATTTATATTCGGGGTAGACCTGAACCAATTTTACAAGAGCCTCAATCGCCCTCTCATATGATTGGATGGCTTTTCCGCGGGACCCTTCTGAATCTAGTCGGATCGCCTCAGCGGCATACCTACTAGCACTATTTTCTAATTCCTGCGGGGCTAAGCTCATTATAACTACAGACAAACTAGAGTCAGGTAACGGTTTGAATTACTATGATGTAAATCTATATTGTTTAAGAAACAAAATAATTTGCACTAAATCCCTAGATGTTCAGACGTGTTGCTAACTCGATTCCTACCGACAGTTAACCAATCCATCTAGAATCGAATACTTACTACTGAAAAAGGTAAACTTATAGAGCAAATTTTGAACAAATCAAACTCATACCCATATCCAATGGTATGTTAATTTGTCGAAATGTTAGCAACAGATATGCCATTTTACATGGGAGAATGGATATTCCATTGTTCTTTCAACGACCTTAGTTTGCTAGGTTCATCAACTATTCTATTACGTCAAAATCCTTCAGTGCATTAGGCAGCTCGTCTATTATGTCAGTAGCCACTATGTGTAGGCCTAGTCTTCTATAAGCCAGGGACGCAGCTACCCCATTGAAATAAACACCAAGTATAGATGCATCGAAGGGTTTCATTTTACTCAGGAAGCCAGCTGCCAATCCAGACAATATATCACCCGTTCCGCCTACCGTCATTGCAGGAGTACTTCTCTTAATAAGAGCAACTTTGTCCTTGTCACAGACCACGTTCACAGGACCCTTGAGGACAATAGTAATCTGATATCTTTCGGTCATCTTTCGAACATTCATAATTTGTTCGGCCTCATCCTTCCCTGCCTCCTCTCCAAAGATTCTCTTGTATTCTCCCGGATGCGGGGTAACGATTGTGTTGGTACCCGCTATATCATTTAAGATGTCAGGAATGAGAGCGGAAGCATCTAATAATAATTGTGTTTCCATTCCCCTCAATCGTTTGATCAGCGATTTCAGTGCTTCTGGTTTTGCTATCGTCATTCCCATTCCGATAGCAGCTGAATGAGGTTTCTTTGGAAGCATAGAGGTTAGCCTGTTTGCAGAACCCAATGTCAACTTGTCATCTGACGTAGGTAGTACGATCGAATTCGGGGAGAAGGCCTTTGTAGATACAGAATTGGACCTTGGCACTGCCGTGTACACGAGATCGGTTCCAGATCTCAGCGCAGCAAGTGAAGCAAGTATCGGTGCACCATGATATATCTTATTTCCCCCTACAATTAGAACTGTCCCGTTGTCGCCTTTCCTAGATCCGCTCTGTCGTGGGACCATAAGGCTTTTTACAAGACCGGGGCTTACCTCGATTTTTACTGACAATTACAGTCACTAGAATTTGAACTCTACAATTAATCCTTACGCTATTCCCTATTTCCGTTGAAGTTTGAATTCAACTATCCAAAATCACCAAAGAGACAAGCCGAAAAGTGCCTCCGGACTTAGTTTATGGATAATCTAAAACGGTGCAACCCTCTTGAATCTTCTTTTCAGCTTATTACCGCATATCAAACAGTCCTTCAAATAAGAACCATAACCCATCTCGCAAGTCCGACAAAATGAAATCCATTTCCGAGTATACTTTATACCCTTGGTTCCAAGAGGCATTATTGAAATTCTAAGAAGTCTTGCTGCGTTTTCGACCGCGAAGTCATCCGATATCAGAGTTTTATTCAACTGACACGCTAGTGCAAGTACAGATATGTCAGCCTTAGAAAGCTTGATTGAATCACCCGATTTTATGGTGACACCGTATACCGCATTAACATATTTTTCATCCGGATCTACTATTCTTAGGTTGTCGGTCTCCACGAGGGTTTCCAATAACGAGTACGAACCCTTCAAATGTCGCACTTCAGCAAACACTAGGGACGTAGTGTAGGATTTTGTAAATGACAAGAAGGAGAGTCCTTGGTAAAACGCATTTGCATCTAGGACATATTCACTTAAACCCAAGCTTTTCAAGTTGCCTCGCCCCCCTTTTTCTCATCCTTAAAAATCGCGCATCTATAGGAAAACGAGAAATTGTTACATTTTGTCCCGCAGAAATCCGATGGGTCTCCTGTCCATCGACTACTAACATACTATCATGAGAGCTTTTTATTTTAACATCCTCTAATGGAAGAACGAGGAAGGGTAATTTATTGACTGAAGCAAGGGGACTGAGTAGGATGCTGTTGAGGCTTTCATGCAATACAGGGCTCCCGATAGAAAATGAATGTCCTGTTGATCCCGTAGGAGTAGAAATAATGATCCCATCCATTCTCTCTTTTACTTCTTCTCCCATAATTGTTACCGATAATATAGGGGTTCTTGTTAGATTCACTCTAGTCACTAAAATGTCGTTCAGCGCGGGAGCCGTTTTAACTCCCTCTATAGAAGCTTGTATACGCACCCTGCAATCATAGAAATGATTGCCCAAGAGTAATGATCTAATAATATAGTCGATAGAACCACTTCTTAATTCGGAAAGTATTCCCTTATGTCCACCGATATTTATGCTCAGTACGGGTATTTGAAATGGCGGAGTTCTGAAGGCCTTAAGAGTAGTACCGTCCCCGCCAATTGCTAGGATAAGATCTATATCGAGATCCTTAACCGATTTGACACTTACAGAAGTCATTTTATCATCGCATAGTGGGCTGATCGCAAAGACGTTTATTTTCTTTTGCTGTAGTATCAGGTTGACTCTTTTTGCTGTCTGATAAGCTTCGTCGCTATTAACTTTGGTCATTATTGCAACATTTTGAATGTTGTTGGGCATCGTTGGGGTGGGACCTATATGATATTAGTATTTCATAGGGATTTAATATACTATTTATGATCGATGGTGTGCATGATATCGAATTCCTACGTGATAAAATAAAGTATTGATAATGAGGTGCTGTCAGTAAATATAATTTGGAACTTGGATTGACAATTGATTAGATTTCAATAGCGACGAAGTATTTAGAAAGAATATATTTAGGGCTTGAGAACCAAACTTATTGTAGCTTTCCAATCGGGGTTTTCTTGGAAACAATGAAGGTAGCTAAAAGGAATAGGCACGATTAACTAGCGTAAGTCTGACAGTATTGTAGAATTTTTATAACTTTGCAAAATTGTATCCGACTTGAAACAAAGCCCTTGATATCACAATTTTCGTCCTGCATCTTTCATTGAACCGTTAGCAATGATCAATTAACAGGATACAGTTAGTTAGGATTTTTCAGAATAGTAATGAAATAAAAAAGAAGGACTTGGTTTGGTTATTGTCTTCTGCCTAACGGTACACTTGACTGTACGGCGGATAGGCCTATCGTGGCGAATTCGTTTGTAGTCTGATGAATATTTTTGGCTGCGTTAACACCTATTTTGGAAAATTCCCTGACATTATTTCTTGTTTGTTGTAACGATGTGTTGATTAGTTCTGCG
>JAATVT010000235.1 GCA_014523685.1 Nitrososphaerales archaeon TH5893 | reverse complement strand
ATCATGGTATCGGTAGAGAAAGATATAATGCTAAACCTGCTCATACTTTATTATGCTTTACTTATTCCTAATTCAGTATAATTGAAGTTCGTAGTGTCTAGATTTTCCCTTCAATGTTATTGTGATCTTCTCTGAGGGCTGATCTCACAAAAGACTTTATCTCTAAATTCGACATATTTTAGGATCATATCTTTGATTCTAGAATACTTGCCGATTAATTCCTTCAGGTCACTATTCTCTTCATACCCAAACGAAGAAGCATAATAGGCACTTTGGATATGCCGTTCTGTGCCACAAATGTCTTTGATAGATCTCAAAAAGGTTTTTAGGGATTTATTATCGGTTTTCTTACCATTTTCTTGATTTTGTATTCCAACCGCAACAAGAGTCTGAGTATTCTTTGCGTACACACAAACGTCCACAGGATAGTTGACACCAGATACCCCCACAAGGTTTTGATTAATATGAAATTTATAATACTTGGGATAATAATTCCAAGACATATAAACAGCAAGTCTATAGTTGGAGAAGCAATCTTCGCAATCAAGAAATATACGTTGAAGGAGAAGAATTGTTTCATTGTTCAGAGAGGAGAACCGGTTTGCTTTCTCCCCCGATCCTCGCGTCACAAAAGAACGAGCATCTATTTTAGATCCACATTTTTCTGCCACTTTTTCTAATATCTGAAATGGTATATTGTAGTTAGCGAGACTTACTTCTATCCTTTGGCGTTGCTGATCATTTAGTTGTTTGGTTTCAGAAAACATAAAAGGCACACTATTTAGTCGTTTTGATACTTAATAAATTAATACTATCAGAGGCAACCAAACTGGGTTCTTGGTGGCTTTTTTGGGACCTAATCACAACTTAGGGAACTCATAGTCAGTTTATGAAGGCCTTGACAAGTAAAGAACTATTACAAGACTGGTTTATTTGATTTATTATTAATATCGTAGAAAGATTCAAAATGCTACATGGATAGTGTAACCTTGATTGAGGCACTTGGTTTAGTATCTTATGATAATACTCTCACGAAATGCAACGTACAGCAGATACTATTGGCAAAGGAGGAGAGAGATGGTCTACGATTAGTTGATAGACCAGAGAATAGTAAGATAGATAATTGAAATCATCTAATGATTAAAATACTAGTCATTATGTTATTGTAAATAGTGAATAAGAGAAAATTTAGTGGTAGTCGCGGTGGAAGATGCGAATGTATATGTCATAAGAGACCAGGTACGAATGATTATTGTGGGTACTGTTCTGGATCTCATAGCAGTAGGCGTCCCGGAAATTAGTTTTTGTATTCAAGTATTCTGTTTACTTATTCAGTCCAATAACCACCTGGTTATGGTTTGGGAAATACTCTAGTTTTCGTATTGGTCTGGGCTATGGTGCTCTTAACATTTCCGACTCATGAAGTTGTTGGCAATACCCCCTGTTTTAAATATCATAGTAATCCTTGAGCTTTCAACGATCACAGTAGGTACACTTTATCCGCAAGATTGAAAATGTAATGACAACCAAATTGAAGATTACTTACTCCCCAAATTGCAAGACAATGAATCTTCTGTGTAACAAAGCTATTAATCTGCAAATACTACAAGAAATAGAAATATTGATCAAACCTTCTAATGTCACTACAATGGTTTTGAATTTAGATATTTATTTAATTCTTTATAAGTTGTTAAGAGAGTAATATGAAATCATAATATCGGAGGGATAGCTAATCTATTCTTAGGAGTAGACAATGTTTCTTCTATAACAGTAAAAGCACCTTAATACGATAATCCTTAATATTCATGAAATTCTCGTAAATATAAAGAATCTATGAAACAATCTGTTTTTTTTATTTGGTTACTACCTGTGCTAATTTCCTTACTTCTATTTTTGGGGGACAATAATAAATCACTCGGAGATCCAAATTTGAGAGAGTCTACTTTCAAATTGGATAAGATTGTTGATGGTTTTTCTCGACCCACCGGTATGTCCTTTTTGGGCCCTAACGATTTTCTGGTAACTGAGGAGGACACTGGTAAAGTTAAAAGGGTCATCGATGGACGTATTTCCCAAACAGTATTAGACGTAGATGTTTCGACGAATGATTCTAGAGGACTAATAGGTATCGATTCAACGAATGTTGCCAATAAAACCTTCGTTTTCTTATATTTTACTGAGTCATCTTCCAAGGACGACGGGGAACCTATAGGCAATCGTCTTTACAGATATGAGTTAATAAATGGTCAATTGACAAATCAGAAATTACTTTTAGATATGCCGGCTGGACCAGGTTCAAAGGATAATGGAGGACCAATTGTAATAGGTCCAGATAATAATGTTTATTCGGTTGTTGGGCATGTTGCTGGAGATGGAGATAAAGGACATGAAACTAAAGCTCAAAACTTTAAACGCGGTCCTGATGCAGACGGATCAAGTGGGATTCATAGAGTTACGATAGATGGTAATATTGTTGATTCTGGAATATTAGGATCTACAGAATCGCTGGATACATATTATGCCTATGGAATAAGAAACACTTTTGGAATGGATTTTGATCCTATAACCTTAAAACTTTGGATTACTGAAAATGGTGTTTATTCAAATGACGAGATTAATCTAGTAGAACCAGGTTTTAATGGAGGTTGGAAACATGTGACAGGTTTGGCCCCTTCAAATTTTGATTACACAGAATTGGTAACCTTTAATGGAAGTGGGAAATACAGCGACCCAGAATTCGTGTGGAATAATACTGTATCGCCTACTGCACTTTTATTTTTTAATAGTGACAAATTTGGACCTGACTACAAGAATGATATGTTTGTAGGGGACTATGAATTTGGTAGAATCTATCATTTTGGACTGAATTCAAAAAGAGATGCCTTGCTCCTGAATGGTTCTTTGGCCGATAAAATAGCAGACAATGATTCCGAACTCCAGAATAATATTTTTGGAGAAGATTTTGGAGTTCCAACGGATCTGGAAATTGGTCCTGATGGAATGCTATACGTCTCTTCGTTGAGAGACGGCGCCATATATAGGATAAGTAGATAAGCTGTAACTTACGTATGGACTCATACTCTAATACTGGTACGTCTGGCCTAAACTTATCGATAAATAGAGGTACTTGGTTTCGAAAAACATCCGACATAGCTTTTATGATTTCCAGTTTTTAGGCGTCAAAATGTCTGACATTAGTAGTTCTATGTGTAAAGAATAATAGTTCCTGCTAATCGCTAATTTTAAAGAGGTATGAACAAGGCATATGGTCTGGTTTCTCAATATAAGAAGACGATCATTATTGGAGCAAAACCAAGCAGATCTATTCAATACTGAAAGACAAAGCCTTGATAATAATTCTATTTGTCTTAATCTAATTATTTGTTGATGAAGTGTTCACCCTTGCCTCAAAGATATGGTTGAGATCATAAGCTCCACTTCTTTGTGCTGTAACTTTAATTTCCCATTCACCTGGCTGACTTATATAACCCCCATCAACTGCAAAACTTCCCTCGTCCGTCTTGTTTAGGTTTGCAACTATAGGTCCCAATCCTACATCTTGATTTGTAATTGAGATAATTACATTTTTTATATTGGATGCGAAGTTTCCT
>JAATVT010000234.1 GCA_014523685.1 Nitrososphaerales archaeon TH5893 | reverse complement strand
GCCACATATCTCGACACCTAATTTCTGAGCATCACGAAGTTGTTTCTGTGGGAGAATTCTGCGATTAAGTATGTAACCTTCTCCATCAAATGAGACGGCAGCTTCATGATTCGGTGAATATGCCATCACTCCTTTTACTGGATGTTCAATTTCAGGATGTCCCCATTTAATACCAATTCTTTCGGTCATGTAGTCTACTGATTTCTTTCCAACAGCATCGCCACAGATCCAGCCTGTTATCGTCTTTCTTCCTAGAATAGGAATAGGATTTCGATCTACAACGAGAATACGTAGTACTTGGTTTGAGTAATACGCCGCGGAAGAAGCTGCGATTAGACCAGCCAGACCACCTCCTGCAACAATAAGATCGTAGTCGTATATTTTCAAATACACATTAGGGAACCTATCTGGACTATATGATTTTTATTATATCTGTTTACAGGCATCATGAGCCTAGCATTTTACAAGGATGGACGTTCCAGTAGAGCAGATAGTATTATTTGATTGGGTTGATTTAATCGTAAGATCGCGTTAGTGTCTCGTACCATAGATTTGATTGGCCGACTTTAAGAATTACATTAGTTGAGCCAATGAGCGCTCTTATTATCAGCTTTCCGTTCAAGTTGTTTTTGGTTGATTAATATATAGAAATGATTACTTGAACCAATACTGCCGGGGTCGCCTAGCCTGGAAGGGCGCAAGCCTGGAAAGAGTTCCGGATAGCTTGTGACCTACAAGGGTCGCGAGGGTTCAAATCCCTCTCCCGGCGCCTTTACTCTTCATTCGTAACTTTACTCATATCCAGAATAACAGAATCGTAACCATCTCTTGTGACAGTTTATTTACGGATCTACTCATCTAGTCAAGTATCTCCGTATTCATTAATGTGCTTGCTTAGTGACAATCGAGCTCTGTTTCAAGTCTGATGCAGTGCGCCAAACCCTAGGATATGTATTTGGTTTCATTATAATTCTCTTCATTATAAAAGCGAAACCGCTAGTTTTAGTAGCTATGTCTTCAGATGTCATAACAGCCTCTGAGAGGCCAACAATCTCTCCTTTAAGTGTATATATTCCAACTATTTCCCCGCGCCTTATATCATGGGGTATAGCAGTAATTCCAGGAATTGCTAATTGAGCTCCATGGCATAGTGCATCCACAGCTGTATCTCTTACCACGACAGCACGCAATCCTTGGAGACAATATTCAATAGGCTTGATCAGTTGCCGTAATTTTGTTTCGTCCCCGCTTTCCTTGTATCTTTCAAATGCATCTAGAATGTGGTGCAACCTCACAAAGCTTTCATTCTTCTCTGATAAGCAGCTGACTCTTGTTCTTCTGAGTTCTATCATTGTTGCCCCTAGACTAAGAACCTCCCCTAAGTCGTATATGATTTTTCGAACATAAGTACCTGCTTGACATACTATGCGCATAAGTATGAGCCGCTCATGTTGCTCCAAGAGGTCAAAAGAATACACTGTTCTAATTCTCGTAGCCCGTCTAACAGCAGTTCGTTGAGGTGGCCTCTGATAAATGTCCCCAGTAAATTCCTTCATGACGGGTTCGATCTTTTTTGAAGATACGTATGAATGCATTCTGGCCAATGCATAATACTCCTTAGGCCCTAATGTCAAAACCTGCAACGCTTTAGTTGCTTCTCCAAGGCCGAGTGGCAACAGACCTGTGGTTCCAGGATCAAGAGTTCCGCTATGGCCTATCTTGGATAATCCCAGTGTTCTTTTTACCCATGCCACAACCTCGTGGCTGGTGGGCCCAGGAGGTTTGTCAAGCAATATACACCCGTAGTCAAATAAGATGTCCAAGGGCCGATTGTCAGGTATGTGCCCATATATATCGCTTGTAACATCATCGTCTATCTTCTGAAGATTTTGCAACTGAGGAAACAACAACTAATTCCTCAAGCCCTTCCTATACTCAGGGAGCTTGGCCACACTCAACCAAGTAATAATAGACTTTGAAACTTCAATTAATGAATGCAGACTCAGGATGTCGGTGTTAAGACAGAAATCAAATACTTTTAGATCTTCGCCAAAATTGAATCCATAGAGATTTTTATAGATTTTCATGTTTTCCCAGTCTCTTATTTGTATTACTTTCTTGGCTTTATTATAGGAAACATTGTCACGGTTCGCCATTCTCCTCGCTCTGTTCTCTTGTGAAGCCTTTAACCAAAACTTAATGATACCATCCTTCTTCATTAACCAGGGCAAAGTATAGCTGGTTATCACGGAGTTTCCATTTTTAATTATTTGAATTAGTTTCTTGTCAACCTGATTGTCAAATGATGGATCTGACTTTCTTTCTTCCATAAACCGTTTTGCCTCTCCGGTATCCCACCAATCATCCTTAGATGTTGAATATCCTTTAGCTCCCGCTAGCATCTTAAGGATATCCCCTCCACTATACAACTTGAGATTAAATTTTTTCGCTAGTTCAACTGCCATCGTGGTCTTCCCAACAGCGGGCCAACCTGATATCACTATACTTAACCTACTTCCCATTGATTTACTTACCATTTAACAGTCCATCTTATGTAATGCCAGGCATGGACGTCCCAGTTATCTTAGCTATTATGCCGCTGAATGCAAATGAGGTTATTAGAAACCATCCCCAGAGAAAAACTTCTCCTGGAACACTGCAAGCACCCTTAGGTTGGCCGCTATTGTCCACTTGCTGGTCAAGCTTGACATTCTGGTCACTACACATAATGAATGGAATATGAATTGGAGAAAGGGCTGTGGTAGCTCCAAATATAGAAGGAAAAACAAAAATCCATAGCAAAAATGAAGGCATCATGTATATTAGCATAGGACGCATTTGTTGCTGTTGCATCTCCATTGTCATCTTATTCACGTAGGCTTGTTTTTTCTTTAGCTCTTCTACTCTAACCTTATCTTGTTTCCTAATAGCATCCGTGTATTGCTTTCGCCATTCACTGGTCTCCTTCATGACCTTGGTCATTTTTCCCATATCCGTAGTCTTTTTTCTAAGCATTGCAAAGGCGCAATTCATCCCTATTGATATGAGGGCAGACACAATCATCGCCGATACCATGTCAGGAAATATAGGATTCTTAGTGTAATGGGGAGCTAGTCCTGGCACTTGCATAATAACTGAAAATATGAAATTGATGTCTATTACCAACTAACTAGCCCACCAATAGTCTGACAATATCCTGGGCAACCTTTCTAGCCTGATTCTTCTGATTTTCAAGTATCGTAAACGGAGAACCAGTCATGTTTGCCGATGATACTATCATGATTCTAGAAACTTCAACCTCATGTTGGATTTCTGCTTCAGTGGATAAATCTCTCCGTCTAGTTGAATCTGCTTGACGCCTCATTAAAATCTCCTGCGGGTTAGCAATAACCAGTATTAAATGAGTCGGCCTGATGATGTTGGTTACATTCATTGGTATGCCAGGGTAGTACCATTCGGACGTTCTTATGAAAAGATGTGTATCGATAATTACGATCCTTTCTCTTATATCTGCTATTCTCTGGGCTGCTTCCTCCTGAAGATTCCTTTGGTCTTCAATAGGAAGGTTCCGCATGTCGTCCCTAGTCTTGAGTCCCTTCTTTTTTGCCTCTTCAAACATCAGTGAGCCAAATACAGCTGTTTCAGCCTTCAGTCCCTTTTCTTCAAAAATACCCTCAACTTCAGAGATTATCGTTGTTTTTCCAACCCCAGGTATTCCTAAGATTACTGCCCTTATACTATTTTCTTCCAAGAAGAGCCGCCAATTTTGGCATGTGAACATCCACCTGTTCCCTTACAAGAAGATTGTAATAATTCACCAAGATGTCAACCATTAACAAGATTCCAATTCCTGTACCAAACACAGTCAATACATCTGAAATAGAGGCAACTAGTCCTATTATTATGCCTCCTGCTATAGTAACCGAGGGTATGTACTTATTCAACAATGTCTCCACCGATCCCTCGGAACGCCTAAAACCCGGGACCTGTACGTCAGCATCGAGTAGGTTCTTTGCTGCCTTACCTGCAGATAATCCTCCAAGTTCCACCCACAATCTTCCAAAGATCGTAACTATAGTAGTTAGAAAAAGCACATATATCACCGCTCTCAAAGGGTCTTGCATAGCTACATCTAGACTTCTAGGTGCAGTAATGTAGTAAAGCAACCCCCCTGTAGGCGTTTGAGGAGCGCTAGGATCAAACTGTGCAATCCAATTAAACGCGGGGTTAGTATTTAGAGGATTATAATTTGCCCACAACATCTGACCTATGAATATCGCGTTTGCAAGTAGAGCTGAAGCCAGGAT
Organism: Nitrososphaerales archaeon TH5893; assembly: GCA_014523685.1. Taxonomy (GTDB): domain Archaea; phylum Thermoproteota; class Nitrososphaeria; order Nitrososphaerales; family Nitrososphaeraceae; genus TH5893. Next base: position 1,042 of record JAATVT010000234.1, on the reverse strand, counting down.
GACAGGAATGTTTGAAGTGTACAATAGCTTTATGGGATAAACAGCTGTAAAGCCTCTATACTTGGTAGACACAATGGGGATGTCCACATGTATTCCTTGGATATAGACGAGCACCAAGAGAACAATAGCAGTCACAAAAAGCCCAAATAGGCTAGGAAGTTGGCCAACTCTGAATAACGCATCCGCAATGTCGCCATTAATCGCGGAATCAATTGTGAAGGGGATGACTCCTACTGGACCGTCGTCAGCTGGGACCGGACTAAAGACACTCCACATTATTCCCTGAGCTACACCAGCCATAATAAAGAGACTAATGCCAGACCCTAAACCCCAACCTTTTTGGACAAGCTCATCTAGCATCATTACTACGAAACTCGCAGCAACTAGCTGCCCCACTACTATCGGTACAAAAGCAGGACTCGCCACGAGATTGCCGTAGACACTTACACCGTATAATGTACCCTCAACAACTATTACGACTATCGTCACTATCTTGGTAGCTGATGTAAATAGAGCCCTGTCATCCGGATTTTTGAAATTAAGTTTTAGCAGATCCGATCCCTTCAGCAATTGCATTAACAGTCCTGCAGTGACAATAGGTCCAATACCAAGTTCCAATAGTGTTCCTTGCTGAGCAGCGAAAATTACCCTTGCAAAGGCAAGAAAATCAAATCGAGGATCGTCTGTAACCCCGTAAAGTGGGATCTGGCCCATCACAAGATATAGCAATACGGCGATTCCGGACCAAATTAATTTCTCTGATAACTGTAATTTCTTTTTCGGTTTTTCTACTTGAGGAACATACCTTGAGATCGCCTTTACTCCTCTTCTGACTATGCTTTCACTTTGTTGGGTCTTCATTCGAAAAAACCTCTCCTCCCGCTGATTCTATCTTATGTTTTGCAGACGCGGAAAACTGCGATATTTTAATACTGATAGCGCCTCCCATTTTTCCTCCACCTAATAACTTGTCGTAACCTAATGAAGTCAAATCCAAGAAGGCTTTACTGTTATCAATAAGAGACCCATGACGTGCAAACAG
>JAATVT010000233.1 GCA_014523685.1 Nitrososphaerales archaeon TH5893 | reverse complement strand
CACAATGGAAGACTCTATCATTTCGACCTTAACCAAGAGAGGACCGGATTGGAATTGCCAGAAGCCCTTTCAGACAAGATAATACAACTTCCAACATCGCCAGGTCTCGAAGATATAATTTTTGGACAGGGATTTGCAGGCATTACTGATATTGAGGTTGGCCCTGATGGGTACCTTTATGTTGTTTCTATTGGACAAGGGAAAATATTCAAAATAGTATCTGGAGCCCCTGAATCTCCACCCGCTCCTTTGAGTTTTTCAAGTGGGGAACAAGTATCGACACCCGACCAGGAAGAGGAACCGACCCCTGAGGATCAGAACGGAGAAGAATCTTCCACTGACCAGGACGCTGGAGAAGACACTGGAGATGGTTCTAATGAAAATAATTTGTTTGGGGATTAAGTGGGAAGTTGGTTAATATCAATACGACCTTTGCCCACAATAAAACCAATTGTCACTTAGGACTCAGTTCGATGGAGGATCCATAGCTAGAAGAAAATGTGCACCCTTAGACATGTAAAATCTGAAATTGTGATGTGAGACCTTAAAGAATCGACGGAATTGGAGCGGATGCCGATTTGATACTTATTATTAGCCAATAAATCGGTCCATTCATAAGCTTTTTTTGTGTATTAAATTCTGATCGGTATTGTCTACTAGTTGAAACAAACAGTTCACATTTTTTATCACTATGTCTGCATGACCCTCATTAAACCTTCTTACAGTTTCTTCGGGTTGCACACTGCAGCCGTAAACGCCAACAAATAAAATTTTGACATCAGCATCCCTCTCTGCTTTTTTAGTCATATATAAGTCCTCAATTGAATCTCCCACATAAAATGCAGTCTCAGCTCCGAGATAATTCATGGCCCTTTTTATGGAATAAGGGTTGGGTTTCCAGTGTATACGATCCTCGTCCTCTAGGAATACTGAGGCCATTGGATTGAAAATTTTGAAAAGTGATCTTAATGTGTGCTGAGCTGCAATTCTACTTCTTCCGGAAATGGTAGCAAGATTTCCCTGAAATTTTTCTGAGATAACTTTCAGAGTTCTATCTCTAATTATCATCTTATCATTTTCGATTAAAGGTTTGCCATGATAGTAGAGTGGTTTCATATTGTGTTGCTCTTGAAACAGTGCAGGACCGTAAAAAAACTCGTCAAACACAGTCGCAAGCAAACTTCTTCCAACTGGGGCAGGATACACTAAATCCGCCTTTAGTTTTTCGATATGTGACGGAGTCGACAATGTGGACAGATATTTTTCAACTGACAATATTCCAGTCTCATCAGCATTTTCGGCGACTGTAAAAAGAAAATGTCTCTTATCGGATTGTGATTCATTAATGGGCCTAGACAACAATGCGAGAATAATGGCATAGCTAATATCAATCTCATTGTTAAAACCTCCTGTTTGCTTGAACTTTAGAAGAAGTGTATCTGGTACCTGCTTTCTGGCAAAGGAGATTCCCATCATAAGTTTCGTTACAAATTCGATAGTCATTTTAATGGCAAGACTATATGAATTTCTAACATCAACCAAAACACCATCGATATCAAATAGTGCACAGTCAACACTGTTGAGAAGTTCTATTTCTGATTGACTTACCATTGACTGATTTCCTCAAATTTTGTTGTGATCGCTAACTATTTCAATTGCTTTGAGAAATCTAGCGTTCATTTCTCTTGTACCTACAGTTACTCTCAAACATCCGGCACGGCCATCAATATTACCCAGCATTCTAACAGAAACCCTCGCTCTATGTAACTGCTTAACTATGTTTTGGTAGTATAATTCACAGCATTCTAAGAATAAAAAGTTTGAATCAGATTTAAAGACTTTAATGCCATTTATTTTGGAAAGATTTTCAAATATTTTTTCTCTTTCCCTCTTAATCCTCTCTATTGTTTTTCTAACCTGGTTACTTCGAACTAAGGCCATGCTTGCTATTCTAAGTGACAATGTACCTAGGGAATAGGGTAACTGAATTCTAGACCTGAAGACTCGGACTAGATTTTCGTTTGCTACCATATAGCCGACCCTTGCTCCAGCCAACCCAAAAGCCTTTGATAACGTACGGAATACAACGATATTTTCATATTTGGTAACTGAAGAGGCCAAAGAATAGTCTGCGAATTCAACATAAGCTTCGTCTATCAGAATTAGTTTATTTTGTAGACTTGTTATCATATCCATCATTAACTCTTTGTCAAATTGATTACCGGTGGGGTTATTTGGGGAGCAAATATATACAATTTCAGATTGTTTGGCAAGCTTGAAGAAATCACTTTCGCATATGGTATTATTTTCCCTTCGCAAAGGTACACTCTCCAATTTTAGTCCGTGCAATTCGCATCGATTAAGAAAATAGGAAAATGTGGGTGTTAATACGGTAACACGTTTTCCTGGTCCGATTATTGAAAGTAGGAGATCTATTATTTGATCCGAGCCGCTCCCTGCCGCAATGTAGTTCTCCTCAATTCCGAGATATTTCTTTAGCTGTCGATATAGAAAGTCTTCATATTCTTGCTTTGGATAGAATCTCAAGTCAACATCCTTAATTGCTTTTGCAATGATTTCTAATGTAAATTTCCTGTCCAACATCAGGTTTTCATTAGAATCCAGTCTTACGTACCGCCCACCATTGTCAGTAGGTTTAGAATAATAATCTAGTCTAGAGAGATGTTCTAATCTGCCTGATAACCACTTCATCTTTCCTTAAATCGTTCCTTAACTGCTTCATAATGGTTCGATAACCCTTCGGCGTATGCAATTTCCTTTATTGCCCATTGTACTCGGTTTAGACCGGCTCTAGTGGCTTCAACGATATTCATAATCTTGACAAAGTCCAGTACAGATAATGATGATCTTGATTTTCCATATTCCATTGTTGGAAGAACGTGGTTTGAACCTAAACAGTAATCACTTGCTGAGGATGGAGTGTACTTTCCAACTAGTGTTAATCCCGCTGTAGTGATTTTTTTTGAAACGTATCTGCAGTCCTTTGATAATATTTCCAAGTGTTCTGGTGCTATCTCATTTGCAAATTCTATTGCCATTGACCGATTCTTGGATACAGCGACAAAGCCATTGTCCCTTAGACTTTTCCGCACTAAATCTGCTCGGCTCATATTCCCCTTACTAAGAATTCTTCTTAAATCACTTATTACTCCTGCTGCTAGCCTCTTAGACGTTGTTACTAAGCCGCAGAACGTTTCAAAACCATGTTCTGACTGCGAGATTATATCCAAAGCAATAAGTCTCGATGGAAAACTCGCATCCGCATAAATCAATAGTTCTGTCGGACCAGCAACCATGTCAGTTGATACATTCCTCGAAGCCAGAATCTTTGCGGCTGTAGCAAAAGTCCCTCCAGGACCGACGATCTTATCCACCTTATTAATTGTTGAAGTCCCCAAGGCAAGAGCAGCTATACCATGCGCACCGCCCATCTTATAGAATTCAGTAACGCCACAGATATCTGCAGCTACCAGGGTTAAAGGATCTATACTTCCGTCCCTCAAAGGAGGAGAGATTGCTACGATTCTTTTTACTTTGGCGACCTTCGCTGGTACTATGCACATAATCGCTGTACTCGGATAGCGTGCTTTTCCCCCCGGAATGTAGCAACCCACACTTCTGAGCGGTCTAACTGCCCTGTTTATTGTTATTCCGTTTGATGAGGTCTTAATCTCTTTAAAAAAATGTTTTAGCACAGTTGTTTCGCTCCTGGTTAATCTGTCTTTGATTAACCTTATAGATCGGACTTGTTTCGTACTCACATTGGCGTAGGCTTCTTCTATTTCATTACTTGAAATTAACAAGGATTTGAGTTCAACACCATCTAACTTTTTAGTATAATCTAATATAGCGCGATCTCCACTCCTTGCTACGTCATCTATTATATTTTGCACTCTTTGAAATACCTTATTTGAATTCACGGAATTAGTAGTACGTTTACGTATTCTTGCAGCATCTAATCTAGGGTCTTTAATTATAACTGATGTTATCAAGAAATTTTTTCATCCATATCGTTATCGAGTCTTATTTCATCTAACGGCAATATCTGCCTTGGATCCATCACAACCAATCCTTGGGCTAGCTTGCGCATAATTGGGACTATTTGAATAAATTCATTTTTGTCTATTATTGTATTTACGCCGTACCAGCCATCTTCGCTCAATGTACTAATAGTAGGTTTTTTCAAAGCGGGCATATTGGCAAGTAAGCTGTCGAGATTTTCCTTCTTCACATTCACAAAAATGTGTAGTTTCTTACGACCTTCGACTACCCCCTTTAACAAGGCAACCATGTCTGATATTTTTTCCCTCTTCTTTACATCCCTTAGCGAATCCTTGTTTGCGACTAAAACTGCACTTGATTCCATCACGGCATCGATTACTTTTAATTTATTTTGCGCCAAAGTGGTGCCGGTTTCTGTGATATCAAAAATAGCGTCTACGTCCTCTGGAGGCTTTGCTTCTGTAGCCCCAAACGAAAGAAATATCTGCACATTTCTATTTTCTCCTACTCGCAACCAGGGAGTAATAATCATAGGAGATATGTCACCAAAATACCTTTTATATGCAGAATTTTCCTTTATGTGTGATGAAGTAGTTGTCAGATATTCTGTAGATATCCTGAGTGGCTTTTTCTTAGTAGCAAATTCTCCGATCAGTTCTGTCAAATTGGAAGATTCAAAATGCTCAGGAACAGCAAAAACCTGCTTAACTAGTCCGTACTCTAAATCAAGCAAAATCTTTATGTCAGCTTTGGCCTCTCTTATCCAATCCTTACCTGTAATTCCAATATCGTAGAAACCTTCCTGCACATAAGTTGGAATCTCCTGCGGTCTGAGGACCTTAACTTCAATTTCTGGGTCGCTTAATCTTATTCTATATGTACGACCACTACCTACAATACTATGCCACGCTTCTTCGAGGATCTTGAATGTCGCTGCTTCAATACTACCTTTCGGAACAGCAAATTTTACGGTTGGCATAATGAATTACCAGAGGAATTTCTATAATTTGATATATATTTAGTTGTTTATTATTTCTTGTATTGGTGAATTGTAGTAGCTATTATTAAGCCTAGCATCCAGTTCTTTTGCTTTCTAAGGAGGAAAGGATCTCTTTTGCTCTCGTGGCAGTAATACTATTCTCGTCGGACATCTTTTTAGCTACCAAATCAATATGATTGCCTCGACATCCAGCAGTATATGCAATATTTCTAGCATGTAATCTCATATGACCTTTCTGTATACCTTCTGAGGCTAATGCTCTGAGAGCAGCCAGGTTCTGTGCAAGTCCTACGGCCGATAAAACCATCGAGAGCTCTTTTGCAGTTTTTACACCCAGTATCTTTAATCCTATTTTAGATATTGGATTGACTGATGTCGCTCCACCTACTATTCCAACAGCAATAGGTAATTCTAGTTCGCCAACCAAATCACCTTTCCTAGTTTTATACCATTTTGTCAGTGATCGATAAGTACCATCCCTTGCAGCGTAGGCATGAGCTGCAGCTTCAATAGCACGAAAATCTTGTCCTGTAGCCAAAGCAGCTGCATCGATTCCATTCATAATTCCTTTGTTATGTGTTACCGCTCTATAGACATCAGTATATGCTAGGGAATAGGCATACAGAATGTTTTCTACAACATCTTTTCCTCCGATGTCGTCTTTGGAAAAAATCGCGCGGCATTTCACCAAACGTTTTGTCGCATAATTGGAAAGAATCTTTAATATGGCTTTTCCTCCTGTCAGATCCTCAAGTTTAGAAGATACAGATTCGCACATTGTGTTTATCACATTTGCACCCATTGCATCCTTGGTATCTACAAGCAATTCTAATAGCAAAATTTTTCCCATTTTGTTCCGACTCTTGTCATTTAGTTCCCGAACCTGGAGGCTCTTCGCTACAACAGATCTGCTCCTCGAATTAGCAATACGCAATATTTCCTTCTTATTAGCCCTGATCCTCAACCTAGCTGTGATTGGAGAAATAGGCAACGAAACTAATTGAACTTGTCCTATCATTAATGATTCGGGACATTCTGCACTGAAACCGCCACTATTCTTTGCAACCTTGGCCCCATTGCTAGCAGCAGCTATTACTGAGGGTTCCTCTGTGGCCATTGGCACAAGATAACTCTTGTTATTTACCACAAAATTTGTAGCTATGCCGAGTGGTAAAGACAACACCCCAATAGCATTTTCTACCATCCTATCCGCATTAACGAATGAAAATGATGATGGGTTGCGCAAGATTTTGATATCATGATTTGACAAATTTGTCTCCCTTTTCAAATAGTCGAACCGCTGATCAAGGTTCATCTCATAGATCTTCATATCTTTTTTACGTGGCTTGCTGTTAGTTATTCTCAAGTTATCTTAGACCCATTATATGGACTGGAAATTAGTTGCAAAAGTTGAATGTTCTTAAAGTTAGCTGCCAATAATCGTAGCATTTTTGAAGAAATGTTAGAAAGGACCGTTGATCTTTGATAGATATATTCTGAATAAATAAAAACAGTAAATGCCAGGAAAAGGTACTCTGGGATCCACTGCTAGGATTCTTAGATATGTACAAGCTCATATGACACGATTTAGCTACTTCACCGATCTGCTACTATGGTTACTGATACCTGGTTATCATCAACCATTGCCAGCCCATTCTTCTTATCGGAATTCCATAGCAATAGATCCGTCCATTCGGTTACCTTGTCCGACCTATTTGTAAATGGATTTTTGCCACTCATATCTTCGGCCAGATTCACATGATACAATGATTCAGCAGAATTTAGATCACCAATTTTAATAGGATTCAAACTTACCGCATGTGCTACTTTATTGTTATCATCTAGTTCTAACGCCACTAATTTAATAGATGATTGCTGCATACCTATTTCTCTAGGTAAGTCAAGTGCAACATGCCCGTCTATAACATGGAATGGACGTACGTCAGCAAGGGCCCTCATCCCGTATGCCGAGAAGAATGATTTCCCTTGCTTTACGATTTCGGTATCAACCCACTCACATGGGCACCTCAGTTTTGCACCAGGAAACTCTGCCATTACAAAAGTAGCAGTCCAGCCATTATCGTCACCTACCTGAACATCCTTTACTCCATTTGAGTTATACAGCCAAAGCTCAGTCCACTCAGTTACTTTGTCTGCCCTATTTGTAAACGGATTTTTCCCACTCATTTTATCATCCAAATCCACATGATATAGTGTTTGGCCTGTCCTTACGCTGCCTATCTCCTGAGGATTAAGAAGAATCGCGTGTTCAACTTCGGTACTTGATGTCTCGGCAGCTATCAATTTAAAATCTCCTGTCGGCAAATTCAGGAGAACATGACCTCCAATCATTACGTATGGACTTACATCAGCAATTGGCACTATTTCTCTACTTTCAAAAGTACCCTTGTCAAATCTTATAGTTTCTACGTCCATTGCGATAGGGGTCGTTTCCCTGTATTCTATAATCGTGTTGGTGGTGTCGGTTCTCTCCTTATCATTGTTGGTAATAATACACGTTCTAGTCTCACCTGGCGGGATACCTCCTGAACTTCTACACTCATCGAAATCAGCGTTGTAACGGGATGAGGTGGTCTCAGTTACACTGTAGGGAGTATTTGAAGTCACTTCAACATTCGGGCCTGATCCCGATCTTCCTGGAAAACTCTCGGGATTAGGAGATAATTCGGAGGGACCTGTCACACTTATTTGGAAATCACTCGGTTGTAATGTTCCGCCGTCATCGTTGATTACTCTTTTTATAACCCTCAGCGTCGAAGATTCATCGTTATTTGTTATAATGCAAGTTCTTGTTTGTCCAGTTGGAATTCCTGAGTTACTATCACAGTCGCCAGAATAATCTACAGAATAACCATCTCGAGTAACTTCTCTCACTTGGTAGGCAGAATTAGGATCTACAGGGATCGAGGTTCCAGGGGTATCTTCAGCTGGAAACGGACTCGCGATAGGTGGATTAGGGGCTGGGCCTGTGACGCTTATTCTAAAATCACCTGGTTCAAGTATTCCCCCGTTATCATTAATTACATTTTTGACAACTATCAGGGTCGCGGTATTGGGTGTAGGTGTTAGTGGTGGACAAGTAGTTTGGATCACAACCTGGCTTATTACCTGAACGATATTGGTTCCTTGAGCCGTTTGTTGCGCTATTTGATTGATCGCCTGGTTAGCACAATCACTATTCCCTGCTATTACCTGTTGAGCAAGTTGCGTTAGTAATTGTGATATATCACCCCCAGGGTTAGATGATATTTGCTGCGCTAGTTGGGCTATGGCTTGATTAGTATTACCCCCGAAATTGGCAATTTGTATTGCTACTTGTGTGATAATTTGTTGCACCGATTGTGTTGAAGCGCCAGTTTGTTGTGCCACTTGTTGCGCAATCTGGGTTATTTGTTGATTTACACTAGTCGATGTTGGGGTTGGGGTTGGGGTTGGGGTTGGTGTTGGTGTTGGTGTTGGTGTTGGTGTTGGTGTTGGGGTTGGTGTTGGTGTTGGTGTTGGGGTTGGTGTTGGGGTTGGTGTTGGTGTTGGTGTTGGTGTTGGTGTTGGTGTTGGTGTTGGTGTTGGTGTTGGTGTTGGTGTTGGT
>JAATVT010000232.1 GCA_014523685.1 Nitrososphaerales archaeon TH5893 | reverse complement strand
GTTAAGTACTTTTTTAGTTAAATCGCTAGACGGTCAACAAGAGTATTATTCATTATACATTTAAGGTGGCTTTTTATTGTTGCACTGCGTATCAAGTTTGCAGGACAAACGATGACGAGACTAGCCCTACGGATGAATACGTCGATGAAGTAGATCTTGAGTTAGGAGTTTGTCCAGTTTTATATATCCATCATGACATATCTACTTTGTATGATTCATTTTATGTCTTGTATTGATTCACTTCTTGGTTGTATCAAAGTTTTAAACCGATGGATCGTTGTCTAACTACCTTAGAGCATGAGTCCTAAAATACAATAGCCATGATATGAATAGAACTGGTTATTCAGTTTGGCTATGTCACAAACTTGATAAGTGGCGAACTTGATTTTATGAACACATTGGTTCACATAGAAGCTAATGCATCCCTTGAGAGTTTTAGGAAATTTATTATTGTTAGCACCTGCAGGTCATTCATCCCCGAAAGCTATCTGCATGATTACGAGGTATTTCCCGAACGAGAAGAAGGTCCAGGAGAAATATACATAGAAGCAGCCGATAAGGTAACACTAAAAAAAATTCGAGAGATGACGTTTGTAAATGTCAGAGAAATTCTTGGAATAATCTACTCTTCAAAAAGCGGAAATACACAGCTCAAATGGAGACAAACAAGAAGAAGATCAGGAAAAGTTTATGGTGATGCATCATCAAACGCCTTGGTAAATCTAGTGGAATCAGGTGTGTTGACACAAGAATGGGTGGACAATTACTTGAAATCTGCTAAAACTGGGGGCAATGATAATGCTACTGTTGCAAATGAGAAAATAGTTTAAATGCTTGCTAAGAAGGAAAAAAACACAGAAGCTACAAAGTAGGATTGTATGATAGTTAAAGAGGTCATAGATACTTCTGATAAAGCATATTTTGTAATCCCCCAAGATGCCGATGACCTTTTTTCTTTAAGAAGGATAATAGAAAGCAGCGACCATGTGGTTGCAGACTCAACCCGTGTAATAAAACAAGTAGGGGAATATACCAGGCCTGACAAGGGTGAACGTATTAAGGTAAGAGTTATGATCAGGGTTGAAAATGTCTCTTTTGATCAATCTATGGACAGGTTGCGTATAACTGGAATCATAACAGGCTCTAGCAATGAGATGGTGTCAAAGGGGACCCACCACTCGTTGACGGTAAGAGTAGGTGATTCTATAACGATAACCAAGGATCGAAAATGGAACAACCTTGAAGTAAATATTTTGAGAATGTCTGGTGATGCGTCTAGTTTTATTCTTATAGCTATTGATACTCAAGAAGCGGCGATAGCGAAAGTCTCCGGAACCCATCTAGAAATAATTCCCAATATATATTCTGGTAGAAGTGGCAAACGATATCCTCATGCCACTAAAAGAGATGCGAAGATCGAGGCTTTCTTTGAAGATATATCAAGGACAATTGTTGATTTAATTACTCAAGAGAAAGATCGACTCAGGGCATTAATATTTGGTCCTGGTGAAACCAAACGTAGATTTTACAATTTTTTGACCAATACTAAGGAGATAGTAGAAAAAGATGTATTCACAGTGGTTGATGGAGTCGACGTCGCAGGAGAAGATGGAATTTATGTTTTTCTTAGATCTTCAGCAATGAAGGATGTCATGGGCTCTAGCAAACTTGCCTCTGTTTCTTCTATATTGGATAAGATCATGTATCTTGTTCACAAAAGTGAGATCAAGTTCGCTATAGGTATTCATGAGGTTCGAAATGCTGCTTCGACAAAAGCTATTAGTCATCTACTGATCTCAGATTCGATTTTTAAAACTGCCGTCGAAAGTGATGTCATCAATTTGTTAAACTCTGTAGAGAGTCAAGGGGCTAAAACTTATGCAGTTGACTCATCTACTGATATTGGAATGCGGGTATCATCCCTAGGCGGAGTAATAGCTTTACTTCGCTACACACTCTACTGAAAGCACCTGAAGTTCTTCACTAAACAGAATAAGGAAAGGTACTTGTTTGTTACCCCTCCTATTTCTATTTCCTCTTTTCCATCCTAATTGTTGATTCTGCCAACCATGAAAGATAACTTTCAGAGACATCATTCATCCTTATCTCGACAATCTCAGGGACATCGTATGGATGTGCTCCTTTCAACTCCGATTTCAACTCTTTGACAGTACTTGTCGTACATTTAAAAAGGACCAAATACTCCTCTTGGTCTTCGAGCTTGTTATTCCAGTTATATAATGACCTGACTTTCACTAAATTAGCACAGGCACACAACCTCTTGTTGAGTAATTCCTTTGCAGTTGAGATGCTGGATTCTTCGACAGGAAAGGTCGATATAATTATGACACCGGACTGCTTATCATGCATTTTCATAAATTCATCTATTAACTGCAGGTAAGTGTTTTCTTTTATTTTAACATCGTTCTTGTTCGTTATTGGAGTCCATGAGTTAACACAAACAAATTGAGGGAGTGCAGTCCCTGGACTTCATAGAGTCCGGAATGAGAACTGGTATAAGGATTATTAATAAAGCCTTGAGACTTTACTACTGCGAATGTTCACCTATCGAAGACCTTGAGCTCGATCCACGGCCATATGATCCTATTGGAACGTCAGGGAAGTTCTCGTTTACCCTCTGCTCCGCCACAGCGCCAGCCTCTGATAAGATTTTATCTACGTCTTCACTGCTTGCATCATAAGCAATCGAGGTATTCCCTATACCTGCCGCGCTAGTCATGATGTCAGTAAACACGCCGTTGATTTCTCCTAACTGTGTATCTACTTCGGGCACCACTCCAGAAAGTCCCGATCTCAGATTTGTAAGTGAGCCCATAGCAGGACCTAGTGCTGCCATTACATTGCCCACATCTACCGTTGAGTCAAGTCTTAAATGAACCTGTTCTAAAGATGTCTTTAATTGCGATATTAATTTAGAGCTTTTTCTAACTTGTGCCAATTCATTCGAAAGTACTTTGCTCTCTTGTACATCATGTTTTTGCAAATGATTAACAACCTGGTTGAAAAGAGATTTTTCCTTCCCGTTTAGTTTATCGAGAATTGTATCCAATTTTTGGTTTTGTGATTGGATCCTATTCTTTGCGAATTCAATTCGTGGCTTTAGTGGTTGGGGTGTTTTTACAGCTTCCCTTATTTTATCTGATGTATTCATTATATTTTTTTCCTTCACCCAGTTATTACTAAAACTTGTCATTATAGCCATCTCGTAATTCCTAAATGTATTAAATTATTGGAGTGTCACAATAGAATAACTAAGTAGTAACATTTTATGAACATACATTGTATATTTGAGGGAACAAGGGATAGATACATGATAGACCTTATACCATTTTACATTGTATTGAAGTACATATTCTCAAAAAATGCCAGAATCGTCAGAAACAATAACAGCTTCTCAGTTAAGACAGGCCGAGAATAGCCTTATCTTAGGACAAAACACCCGTTAGTAAACCACAACAACAGATTCTTTCTGTTCCTTAGTTAGTTCGTGGTATCCGTCTTTATCTATTATGACTGCGTTGATACCGTCTCCGGTACCAGCATTTCTTCTGGTTGCGGCTGCAATTGCTTGTATAGCTATTTTATAGCCTTCTTTTACACTCAAGTTATCCTTGAATTCAGACTCAAGATATCCATAAGCTACTGGAGAGCCACTCCCAGTTGAGATGAATTTTTCACTAGTCATTGATCCGAAGAGATCGATATTGTATATGTTCCCTCCGCTCTTATCATAACCTGCAAGAATAATTTGTACGTAATAGGGATAGTATCGCTGGTTGAACAATACATTAGAACATAATCTAGCCGCAGATTTAACCGGCATAAGCTCTTTGTTAGTAAGGCGATAAATATTTGCATTATATCGCATAATATCTACAAGGTTCTGGGCGTCTGCTACACCACCAGCAATTGTCATGCCCAAATGCCTATCAACTTTCTGAATTTTCATCACGTGTCTATCGGCAATAAAGAAACCTGCACTTGCTCGTGTATCAGCAGCAAGGGCGATACCATCGTTGCACGTTAGAGCACATGTAGTGGTACCCTTTTTTATCTGATCTGCAATATGTCCAAAATGGTTACTACTATCCTGTTGATGAGAATACATATACACCGATCCCATTATTTTATACCAATTTAAGCATTGTTAATTAGGGGTTTCTGGTCGCAGATTCAATACTATATATGATTATATTTCTCTTTAGCTATCAAAGACTGTGGAATGAATACTTATGACGACCTTTGACACTATCTGGAACAATCATTTAGTCTATACTGGAGGAAAAGGTGGTCTTCATTCCAGGGATGGAGGGCCATCTCTAATCTACATTGATCGTCATCTAATTCATGAAGTTACTTCACCTCAAGCATTTGAGGGACTCAGGGTAAGTGGGAGAAAAGCTAGGAGGCCTGATCTAACTTTTGCCACAATGGATCATAATGTACCTACAGACAGTAGGTCGCTTCCAATCATCGACGAAGTTTCTTCCACACAGATTCAAACATTAGTTCAGAACTGTCGGGAATTCGGGATTACTCTTTTTGATCTTGCCAGCCCTGACCAAGGCATAGTGCACATTATCGGACCTCAATTAGGGATCACCCTTCCTGGAACAACTATTGTGTGCGGTGATAGTCATACCTCAACCCATGGTGCGTTTGGCGCATTCGCATTTGGCATTGGCACAAGCGAAGTTGAACACGTATTGGCTACCCAGTGTTTGTGGATTGAAAAGCCAAAGACATTTGCAATCAACATTACGGGGGTGAGGAAAAATCCTCATACGGTCACTCCGAAAGATATCATACTTTCGATTATTAGAAGGATAGGAACCGCAGGCGCTACTGGCACTGTTATCGAGTACAGGGGCAATACTATATCTGAACTCTCAATGGAGCAGCGGATGACAATTTGTAACATGTCTATTGAAGCAGGCGCAAGAGCAGGCTTGATCACCCCAGATCAAACTACATTTGATTATATTAAGGGGCGAAGGTATGCTCCTAGGGATGTTGAGTTTGAGAACATGGTTGATTTTTGGCAGGAGAATCTTAAGGCCAATAGAAATGCTCAGTTTGATAAGTCAGTATCTGTAAACATTGGTGGGATCGCACCTCAAGTTACGTGGGGTACTAATCCTTCTATGACAATAGATGTTACAGAGTCTATTCCATACCCCGAAGAATTTGCAAAAGGCAACGAGAGCGAAACAAAAGCTGCCGTACGTGCTTTACAATACATGGATCTTAGTCCTGGGGTTCATATTACCGATATCCCGATCGATCGTGTTTTTATTGGTTCGTGTACCAATTCCAGGTTAGATGATCTAATGGAAGCTTCTCTCGTTGTTAAGGGAAGGAGGGTGTCTTCAAACGTTCGGGCCATGGTAGTACCAGGATCTCAACAAGTAAAGCTCGATGCAGAAAGACTAGGATTGGACATAGTGTTCAAGGAAGCAGGTTTCGAATGGCGAGAATCCGGCTGCAGTATGTGCCTCGGCATGAATCCAGACATCTTGGGCCGGGGCGAAAGGTGTGCAAGCACCTCAAATCGTAATTTTGAGGGGAGGCAAGGAGCAGGAGGGAGAACGCACCTATCAAGTCCTATTATGGCTGCGGCAGCCGCTATAGAGGGGCACTTTGTAGATGTAAGGGAATGGCTCTGAATATATCAAGAGAGGTATGGCATGGAACCGTTTCGTAGATTTAAAAGTAAGGCAATTCCATTAGATATGGTAAATATAGATACAGATCAGATAATTCCAAAGCAATTTCTAAAGCTCGTTCACAAAACAGGATATGGGAAATACCTTTTTTATGATTGGAGATTTAGTAGTGAAGGCAAACCAATTGAGGACTTTGTATTGAATAACGTCAAATACAACAACCGGCAGATTCTACTCACTCGAGATAATTTTGGGAGTGGAAGTTCCCGCGAACATGCAGCCTGGGCCATTCGTGATTATGGTCTTAAGACGATTATTGCACCATCTTTCGCAGATATTTTTTTCAATAATTGTTTCAAAAATGGAATTTTACCGATTAGGTTGTCACAGCGAGAGGTTGAATACTTATTTCAGAACATAGACAATGTAGAATTGGAAATTAATCTACCCGCACAAGAGATTATAGTCACGGACTCTGGAAATTCTAAAATTATGCATTTTGAAGTGGAGGAGTCAAAGAAAAGGATTTTGCTTGATGGTCTAGATGAAATAGGAATTACATTACGATATCATCCATATATCACTGAATACGAAAACAGGAATAGCACAAAGTTACCATCATACCAGAAGAGCTAGATCTTGGATAAATTTTACTTGGATTACTTACTTGTTAGCTCATCCCTAGAATTGAAGGATAAGAGGAGTAAGTATGCCTCCGCTTTTCTGGTCCTAACAATTGTCTGTGAGGAGATTGTGAGCTAAAAACAAAAATGGGCCAATATGTGTTTAAAGTTCGTTGTCTCAGCTTCAGCTTCAATTGTTCTCAGATAAAATATATACAAATTTTGAGTATCCTATTAGCGGGAAAAAATTTGTATCATCATAGCTCGTCCATGCCAAACCTGTGGTAACACTGGTTGCATTTAAATTTCTCCTTGCCTGGATTTCCGGATACGACCTCAAGTTGACTTTTTGTCCGACATTTTGGACATTTGCCGTATATAGTTTTTCTGGGCAAGTAACAACTATTCAACGCACAGTCTATTAAGAACTTCTATGCATCAGAAGATGTGAAATTCATAGACTGGTTTCCTTACTACCAGGACATTAGACAACAGTTTGGTTATAGTACAGAAAAAGACCAAGAAGCAGCCGAGATACTTTCTAATATGTTAAAACGAAAGGCTCTTGATACAAAAGCACTTCAAAGAAAGATTAATGGAAAACAAGTTTTGGTTATAGGTGCAGGTCCAAGCCTTGAGAAGACTATCCGATATCTCAAGCAAAGTAAATATCGAAAGTACATAAAATTAGTAGCAAATGGGGCTGTGCAAGCGCTTATTGAAAATAAGATACGACCTGATGTTGTCGTTACTGATTTAGATGGAAATCTGCCATTCTTGCGAAAAGCCGAAAAGCTAGGAGCAATAATGGTCGTACATGCTCACGGTGATAATATTGATATGCTAAAGAAGGTAGTTCCAAGGCTACATCGTATTGTAGGCACTACACAAGTGATGCCTACCGAAAACGTTTATAATTTTGGAGGGTTCACTGATGGTGACAGGTGCGTTTTTTTAGCAGAGGAATTTGGAGCAAAACAAATAATTCTCTTCGGAATGGAATTCGGTCCCCAAGTAGGCAGATACTCGAAAGATACGATTAAAGATGTTGAGCTCAAGCAAAAAAAGATGCAGGTTGGTAAGAAATTATTGATTATGCTTGCCAAACATTCCCGTTCTCAATTATTTGATGCATCCCCACGACAGGTTAAAGGATTTAAATATTTTAGAATGAGGGAACCAAGATCGTAAGAATGGGGCGGATGTACTGTAATGCTTGTAACTGAAGGCAGTGGTATTTATAGTGGCTATCAAAGTTAAGAGGAACAATGAATTTACGGAGTTACTTCAGAGAAATCTGAAAGCACGATATGAAGAAGGGAAAAGAATAGACAGCATCGCCCATGTTTCGGACATTATACCAACAACCTGTATTAGAAAGCAATACTATGCCAGGAAATTTCCAGATAATGAATCCATATCTAACGAAACCGTACATCATTTTGTTAGAGGGGAGTCAAGTGAATTTGTTATAACTCAACTTGCTGATATGGGTGTAGCGCAGACTAATATAGAAATGGATGGGATTGTAGCCCACCCTGACATAATGACTGGTAATAAAGACACTATAGTAGAATTAAAGGACACGGTAGCTGGAAAACGGCTGGACTTCTACGATGAGACCTTCAGATCCTATCTGAGGCAATTATTGTACTATCTTGTCATGACGAATATAGAAAAGGGGATTATTTCTATAAGATACAATATTAAAGAACTCAAATGGATTAAGAGTGATTCACAAGGGGATTATTTTTTTAGGCCATTTGGAGCAAAAGATGCCGGTATAGAAAGTTGGGAGGTCGTTTTACCCACGGGTGACATAGCTCGAGAGATTCTAAAAAATGAAATGGTGAGAAGAAAAAACCTCTTTTTGAGGGCTCTATCAGAAAATAACGAATCTATACTACCCAGACTAATAGATGAGGCGAAGAGAAACAAATGTCCATATTGTCAGTTTTATCATAAATGTATATATCAGGACTCTGAGTCCGATGAAGCCAAGAAGATGGCTAAAGAGGTAGATTTGCTGGACATTAAAAGCATAGTTGATTTTAATCCGAGTGAGTAGCATAACATGAATTTTTTCGCAAGCGCAAGGGCGCTTAACGATTGATATGAGACAAGAATGAATCTATATCCAATGCAGGTGCAAAGACTCTCGCAATTCCGAGCCAAAATCACCAATCCTGAGCAATAATATTTGACCAGGAATGAAAGAACGTCTTCAATTAAATTTATCCTAAGTTGCAAAGTCATCGCACGGAAGAATTATGGATCATTTTCGATTACCAGAGACTCGAGCGACATTGTTACTTTGTGCAACATCTATAATAGTCCATCAAATCATTATGACCATGCCATTTAAACAGAGGGAAGATCCCAGTACAGACATGGGTGAAATCGACCGTCCTGAAGTAAGTCATATGGTACAAAAATATCCACTTGATCCCAAACGGAAGAATACAGACAGTCTGCTTAAAACCTCCACATCAAGCCAACTTTTTAATAATATTGTTGGCTACAATGATGTTAAAAAATTATTTAACTTGTCACTAATATCGGATAAACCTGTTCATGTGTTGTTAGTAGGCCCTCCAGCATCTGCCAAAACGCTTTTCATGCTAGAATGCATGAAGCTACAACGTTCTTACTTTACACTAGGCAGTCATAGTACCAAGTCAGGAATGATCGATTATCTGTTTGCCAATCGTCCCAGGTATTTGATTGTAGACGAGATTGAACACATGCCAATTAAGGATCAAACCGCACTCCTAAGTCTTATGGAATCCGGCATGATTACAGAAACCAAATTCCAGAAAACGCGTAGGACCCAGCTCAAGACATGGGTGTTTGCAACTAGCAATGGAACAGATCGGATGTTGATTCCTTTACTTTCAAGGTTTGTTGTACTTCATTTCAGACAATATAAGTATGTAGATTTCTGTGAGGTTGCCGTACATATGCTGAATCTTGAGGGGGTTGCCGAAGAAATTGCAGCCTCGATAGCAGATGCTGTGTGGAATAGATTGAAATCCAAAGACATAAGGGATTGTGTAAAAATTGCTCATTTAGTTAAAAATAACGAAGAGATAGATTGGTTAATTGAAACACTTAAGAATTATCGAAAATAGAGAGTTGTGAAAATGAATGAAGCCGACAAT
>JAATVT010000231.1 GCA_014523685.1 Nitrososphaerales archaeon TH5893 | reverse complement strand
TAAAGCGGTTGCACAATCCGGTCAAGCATTGTGGCCTTTCAAGTCGCAGATCCCGGGTTCAAATCCCGGCCGGAGCAATAACTACCCAAATAGAGTTCACAATAGCAGGGTTTGTACCTACAATGAAGAAGCTAACGAATAATTTTTAGGAAACGCATTAATATGCATCCCACTTCCAGATAAATTCGGGCAAGGACTAATCTTTGAGCGCTGGTGGTACAAACATTAAAGCCAATCCTTTAGTGGCACAATTCAACAATTATCTTTCCAAGATAGAGGATGCTCTAATTAGGGAACTCAATCTTTATTCATGGTCAGAATTCTATTCTCCTCTTAGATACGCGTGTGAAGGTGGAAAGCGGATCAGACCTCTTCTATTGGTTTTATCTGTAGAAGCTATTCAGGCTACGAACAGGGATTCTTGTCAAGTTACTGATGACGCTTTCATGGCTGGCTCGGCAATTGAACTTCTTCATACGGAGTCTGTTATTCACGATGATATAATCGACGAAGAAAGAATCCGCCGCGGTAAGCCATCATTTCATATTAAATATGGATACAACAGCAGTATCCTCACAGCAGATTTTGTACTTGGAATCATCCTAAATATAGGATCCAAAATGAATAATTCAAGGGTAACAAGTGAGCTTTCTAGTGCCGCAACAAAAATGAGCGAAGGAGAGATGATGGAAATTAGACTCGCAAAACATAATGATGTAACAGAGGATGAATACATCAAGGTTATCGAACATAAGACTGCATCGCTCTTTGAGGCGTCTACTAAAATAGGTGCAATTCTTGGGGAAGGAAATGAGGATAAAATTCATGCATTGGGAACATTTGGAAATCTACTTGGGATCGCATACCAAATCCATGATGACTTATTGGACTGGAATAATGAGGATAGGTTGTTCAATCTTCTCGTAAAACGAAACGTTCAATCCATGGAATTCGTCAAAAATATGGACAAGTTGTACAAATCGTATTCCAACCGGGCATTGAATGAGCTCCGAAAAGTTGGCGAAAGCATGTCCACGAGGCATCTTCAGCTTTTAACCGATTTGAGTTCAGTTCAGTTTTAATAGTGACATAGAACGCATATGTTATGCGGTGCACAGATTTGTTAGTCTGCTGCACTTATTAACGATCAAACCTAGGGCATAGTGGCAAGGACTGTTGCAGGGGTGGGAAGCTTTAATTTTTTGTATATGATACCTGTTCGGCCTTTCGTTGGATGTATGGTTCAGACTTACTGCTCAGCCTTTATTTATGGTAATTGAGTGGCATTAACAATGGTCGTGAAATCAGGTACAGAGATTGTCGCAAATTCCAGCAATGGCGCGTACCATACCCCAAATCCTACCATAAATACAAGCCCAAAAACCAGTACGGCAAGCATAGCCTTTGGTTCTTTTACTTTTGACATGTCTGGTCCGTTCTCCATGTACATTTTACGAATAATCCACGCATAGTACCCTAAGGATAGAGCACTGTTTAACACTCCAGCTATTGCAAGGTATGGTCCCCACCATACGTAGGCAGAGCTGTCGATAGCGGCTCCGAATATCACCAGCTTACCCCAAAAACCATTAAGTGGTGGTACTCCAGCTAGTGCCAGTAAGGAAATTGTGAGAGCGATGGCAGTGATGGGCATTCTATACCCAAGTCCCCTGTATTTTTCCAGACCGTAACTTGCCAAGGCCGTTGCAACAGCAGCCGCAGCAATAAAACCCGTAGACTTCATTATAGCATGATTAAAGATTTGGAATAGTGAACCAGGCAGAGCTTGGTCTGAATAGGGGGCAACAGCCATGCCTATCAGTATATAGCCAGCTTGCGCAATGCTGGAATAGGCCAGGATACGCGGCAAACTTCTTTGAATTAGTGCCCCGAAATTCCCTATGGTCATAGTGAAAACTGCTAATATTGCAAGAGTTATTGTCCAATCAAGATTCAGTGCAAACATTCCTAGAACGACCACCCTTATAGCGGCCGCGAAGCCGGCCTTTTTTGTCCCTGCAGAAAGTAGGGCACCTATTGTTGTGGGTGAGCCCTCGTACGCGTCAGGGATCCACATGTGAAATGGTACCAAGCCCATCTTAAACCCGAAACCCGCAATGAACAATGCAGTCGCAACTAACCCAACTGGTATCAAGTTCTGGTCGAGAATTACCAAGGCCTTAATGGATTCGCCTATGTTTGTTGTTCCGGTAATACCATAAACAAAACCTATTGCTAATACGAGAATGCCTGAAGATAAAGCTCCGAACATAAAGTATTTTATTGCTGCCTCATTTGAAATTGGATCTCTCTTAGAAAATGCAGCTAATGCATAAGTTGGTAACGACATCAGCTCCCATGATACAAATAGCATCACGAGATCAGTAGAATATGCTATCAAAACCATCCCAATACTAGATAGAAGAATTAGCGAATAATAGGCCGCAACATTTGACTTACCTTTCATATAGTCCCACGATGATGCCGTTACCATCAAAGAGACTATTAACAGGGCAATGGCAAAGAAAGATCCGAACGTGTCATTGGCAAGAACATCCTGGCTGAATTCTACTGCAGGTAATACCTCCCCTGAAGCTACACGAAAAATTACAAATCCTATTGATATGGCAATAGCTCCAATCGCAATTCCACTATAAAGTCGATTATTATACCCTCTCTCTTTTTTAAGAGCATCAATTACGGGAATTGCGAGTCCAACAACCCCAAGGATTATTGTAACAAGTATAGGGGTTGAGGCTAAATCGACTACCATTCTTAATTATTCGTTTCTCCTATAGAAACAGCAGCAGCGTCACTATTAAAATGCCAACCGCAAAAACGAAAAGGTATGTTTGAGTTATCCCCGTTTGGGCTGCTCTGACCACTCTGGAGAAATATGACATTGAGAACTGAAATGCAGGGTTCATCCCGTCGATAACAACATTCTCAAAGTATCTCCAGATTATTCTATATATAGCCATAGGCCCTATTACTGAACCCCAATATAGTGCTGAATTAAGATACCACCTGTTATAAAGAAATTTCCATATCCCTTGCGTTATTATGTTTCTTGAAATTACCTTTGGATCTAGTCTTCTGGCAATGTAAAACAAGTATCCTAGTATACCTCCTGCTGCGAATGCTCCCACAGATGCTATTACGGCCGTAACGTTGAGCTCAAATCCTACGTCCTCTGGTTCTTCACTGATACCAAAGGAAGTATTGAGGTACTCTCCTAAGATGTTTTGTAATTGCTCTTCGAAGATAAACCCAACTGATCCAATAACTATAGTCGCAACTGCAAGAATGCCGAATGGGATCCACATGCTTTTCCCTACTTCGTGCAAATGGTTACCTTTATTCTGAATCTCTTCTAGATGTTTACTCTTCTTACCAAAAAATGCCATACCTAACATCCTAAATGTGTAAAATGCAGTCATAACAGCCACGATAACGGCCACACTAAACAGATACCAACTATAGGAATAACCAGAATCTAGCAGGGATGCGAAAATTGCATCCTTGCTCCAAAATCCAGATGTTATGAGAGGAGCACCTGCTAACGAAAGACCAGCAAGTAACATGAAAATATACGTCTTTTTCATATACCTACGCATCCCACCCATATCAGTCAAATACCTCGAACCTACTGTGTGCAAAAGCGCCCCTGCACCCATGAAAAGCGAGGCTTTAAACACGGCGTGACTCATCAATTGATAGAATCCTGCAGTATATCCTTCAACGAACTGAGTCGACAAGCCAGCGATTCCAAGTCCCATCATCATGTAGCCAATTTGTGAGCCGGTGGAATATGCTAGTACCTTCTTAATTTCGGGGTTAACTATTGCTTGCGTGGCGAGAAGGAATGCAGTGATCGCGCCAGTCCACGCTACGACTTCAAAGAACTGCGTCATACCAAACGCTGCTAGCGCAAAAAATAGAGGGCCAATTCTTGCAACCAGAAATACCCCAGCCTTGACCATTGTAGCAGCATGGATTAACGCTGATACTGATGTAGGACCTGTCATTGCTTCTAAAAGCCATTCTTCGAGCGGAAACTGCGCTGATTTGCCCACGGCTCCACCGAATAATAAAACTGCTGCAGGAACCAATAGATTTTGTTGTGCCATTTGATTTGCCCATTCTTGATTTTCGATAAGTTCTCTAAACCCGAAGGTTCCTGCATACGCAAAAATGAGAAACATTCCAGCGAGCATCATTGTATCTCCTGCTCTGGTCATTAGAAACGCCTTCATACCGGCATGAGTCGGGGATGCCCACAATGATATCCCTGCAGCCCGTTCCCCTTC
>JAATVT010000037.1 GCA_014523685.1 Nitrososphaerales archaeon TH5893 | reverse complement strand
ACCCGCAACCTCACAATCAGGCCTCCACATAATCTCAGCCCTCCTATATCAAATCTTTGGTGGCGGTATGTCCTTATTAGATTTCACGATCTTGCTTCCAGCAATTCTAGGTTCTCTAACAACGATTGTAATGTTCGGCCTGGTAAGAAATATTGGGGGTACGACGGCAGGGTTATTCTCTGCTCTGCTGTTCGCATTTACACCTGCTATCATCTCACGAGGGAACTTGGGATGGTTTAAGTCTGAACCTCTTGGTCTATTTCTGGGCTTGCTATCAGTCTATCTTTTCCTTTCAGCAATGAAAGGCCACCAAGTCAAATTCACCGTAATTAAGGCTGTAGGGGCAGGTATACTACTTGGACTTGCGAACGCCTCCTGGGGTGGGATTCAATATTTCAGCATTCCTATTTCATTGTTTTTTATATGTCTACCCTTTATCCAACGGGAAACTAAAATTCCAGTATATGTTGCAATCACCTTTACAATTGCTGCGTTACTAAGTGCAGGGGCATTTCCAAGACCAGGAATATCATTTGTGTTTGGACTGCCTGGGATCGCATTAATCGGGGGTACAATATTTTTGATCATTGCATCCTTCTTGAATAGAATAAGTCGACAAGATAGGCAGTTACGGAACTTGCTATTTCTTTTGATTGCCTTTGTTGCAATCTCAGCTGGGGTTTTGATTACGGGTAGTTATTACTCTTCGTCATTTAGATATCTCAATGCAATTAATCCATTCCTTTCAGCAGTGAATCCATTGACTGAATCAGTCGCAGAACACTTCACCCCAACTCTCGTTGATTACTTCACGCAGTATTCAATATTATTGATGTTCGCAGGATTTGGGGCATGGATCGCTTTCAAAACAAGAAACATGATGTACATATTCGCACTAATTATTGGACTTACTGGGCTCTACGTAAGCGCGACATTTGCAAGGCTACTTGTGTACGCTTCGATTGGAATTATCATTCTCGCAGGAATAGGCTTATACCATACTACACGTAGCGTTCTGGAACATCGAGGATCAATTGCTGCGGAAAGACCTGAGTCGATTCCTCGCGGGTCTAAAGCCAGAAAGAAATTTGAGAGCATGAAAGTAAAAGGTAACAAAAGTTTATTCGTAAAGGTAGGGTATGTTGCTGCTATTACTTTATTGCTTACGATTCCCATGGTGTATCCACCTAATTCAAATTGGCTTAGTCTAGCGGATATTCCTACATCTATTGCGAATGGTGGCACTGGTTATCGAGTGATCACAACAGATTGGCTAGACACGCTAGAGTGGATCGAAAATAATACCCCTGAAGATTCGGTAATTGCATCCTGGTGGGATTATGGATACTGGATTACTACTTTAGGGAATCGCACAAGTTTAGCTGACAACGCCACAATTAATCAGACCCGCATAGCAACATTGGCTAAAATGTTTATCGATGATCAAGAAGGCGGAATAAAGATTGCACAAGACCTTAAGGCAGATTACATTCTGATTTACTTGGTTGCACAGCGTTTCCCGGGTCTCAACACTACTTCCTTTTACACTCTCGGAAATGGAGGAGATGAAAGCAAGAAGCAATGGTTCATGAGAATAGGAGGATTCGATGAACGCAACTATCTCGAACAGGATGGCATTACCCCCACTCCCAGATTCTGGAATTCAACCTTGCTAGGAAAAATGATTCCTTTCACACCAGTTACATATGCGTCATTTCAGAACGGAATGTTAACTAATATCCAAGAGGATTATGCACCAGGTACACTTGGTCTTTATGCAAAGGACATTAAATTTCCGGCTAATGGTACAGTGAATCAGCCCTTAAGTTTGGCATACTCATCGCCTAGTTTTAATAACAACAGTACTGGTCTCGTTTTTGCTGTCTTATTGTATAAGGTCAATCATGACTATCTGCCTAATCCTTTGGTGGACCCATATAAGGAGTCCAGCCTTTCACAACAACAGAATAACACGGCTCCATCATCTGCCAATTCATCCAATTTGATGTAAAGCGGACAAACAAATTTCGCTAACCCTAAAATGTGAATCCTACCACAAATACAACCACATCATTTCAAACTGCAACAATTGACACTTCTCTGGGACCGATAATGATAGAATTCTATCCATATGCCACATCTAAGCATGCCAATAAACTTTATCTCACTTGCAAATAGAGGCTTTTACGATAAAGCCATGTTCCATCGAATAGATAAAGGGTTTGTTATCCAAGCTGGAGACAACAACACAAAGTCCAATGGCAGTAGCATAGATATCTGGGGAACTGGTGGTCCTGGTAATCGATAAAGGAGGACTTCACTGATATTCCTCATAAACGTGGAATTGTTTCAATGGCTAGAGCAGCTGATCCGAATTGCCCGTGCTCCCAATTCTCTAATGTTCTTAATGACTTGAAGTGCTCACAAAATCATTACATACCGGTTTTTGGGTAACTGATTGTATGGAAGTTGTGGCGAATAAAATCGGTAAGGATCGAAGAAAATTAGAGATGTCATTTATTTGAGTGGTTAATTTTGTAGTTTGCAAGTTACCTGGTCCTGTTCGCCTAGATGTATCGTCTAATATCAAATATTGGAGTTCAGCTTTTGATATCTCGATAGAGCTATAGGGGGTCATTTAGGTGCTTCTTTTATTACAGGCCGGACAACCTTTAGAGGTGTCATATTCTATCCCATGTATTGAACAAGATAACCACTTAATGCTCGCAGAATTTTTTCTCTTGTTTGATGTCTTTATCTTCTGGCCTTTCAATAATGTATTTTATTCAATGCTAATATAAAAATTCGAGGGTCGTTCAATTGTGTGAGTCCAACTTGATCAATATTACGATCTTTCAGCTTCGTACCTGGCAATGTCCGATAGTATGATAGATCAACTAATTCTTTTAGAAGAAGCGAATCATTCAAACTAGATTAAGCTCTGATATTGAAAATATGCCGGCTTTGTTAAGTGATTTAGCTCGTCTACTACCTTAGACTGGGGTCATCTTATCTATTAAGCGAGCATTAGTAATTTGTCCATTCTTCTCGATGACAACAAGATCAACCGTGTACTGAATCCCTTCAAGGAGGAATGTAACCTGAACATCCCAAGAATCACGCCTATCTTCAGTCGGGAGTCCTCCGCCAACAACCGACTGGTCGGAAATAAATGGGAGTATTTCTCTAACCTTCAAATCTTGAAAATCGTGCCCATACAGGTTTTCTATAGCTTTTCTAGCAGCCTCCTCAACCTCGCTTCGCGTCTTGACAGGTTTCATGTCACTGAATTCATTCTCCTTATCTATAAAACTGTCGGTTTCATTTTGAGACATCAAAATAGATTGTATAGCCGTGACAGTGCAAGAGTCCTAGAAGGTTTGGTCTCCGCTATTTCTCCATTAATCCTTACAATAAATGATTCAGGGTCAACTTCTATTTTGGGAAGGTCATTGTTAAGTACCATGTCGTGCTTTCCTATCCTTCGACAGTTTCTTACTGGGACCAATTTCTTGCCTATTCTTACTCTATTTTTAAGTCCGCTTCTCAATGCCAATTTGGAAGTAAATAATACCGAAATTGAATTCTTTGTTTCTCCCATGGCTCCGAACATGGGCCTGTAATAAACTGGTTCAGTAGTTGGTATCGAAGCGTTCACATCACCCATAAGTGCATAAGCTATAAATCCACCTTTTATGATAATTTTAGGCTTGATACCAAAGAATGGTGGGCTCCATATTATAATATCGGCTAGTTTACCTTTCTGCAGGGAACCTACGTAATCAGATATACCATGAGTAATTGCAGGGTTTATTGTAAGTTTGGCGAGATATCGCTTTACTCGTAAATTGTCATTCTGTCCTTTCTCTTCTTTCAATCGCCCATACATTTTTTTCATTTTATCTGCGGTTTGCCAAGCTCGGACGGAAACCTCTCCGACCCTGCCCATGGCTTGGCTGTCGGAGGAAAACATACTCAAAGCGCCAATATCATGGAGCACATCTTCAGCAGAAATTGTTTCACCTCTGATCCTGGATTCTGCAAAGGCGACGTCCTCTGGAACTGAGGGATTCAAATGATGGCAAACCATCAACATGTCAAGGTGTTCATCTAGTGTGTTTACAGTGAATGGTCTGGTGGGATTTGTAGAAGATGGAAGAATATTTTTTTCACCGGCGATTTTGATAATGTCAGGCGCATGACCGCCCCCAGCTCCTTCTGTATGATACGTATGTATTGCTCTACCTGAAATAGCTTCTATAGTATCGTCTACGAAACCGCACTCATTCAATGTATCGGTATGAATCGCCACTTGAGTATCAGTCTTGTCTGCCACAGACAAAGCGGCGTCAATAGTCGCTGGTGTAGACCCCCAATCCTCGTGCAATTTAAGTCCGCAAGCGCCTGCCGCGACTTGTTCCATAAGCGAGTTTTCGCAGGAATCATTTCCTTTTCCTAGAAAGCCAAAGTTGAGAGGATACTCATCTGCAGCCTTCATCATATTTTCAATATTCCAAGGCCCAGGCGTGCAGGTAGTTGCGTTTGTCCCTTCCGCAGGTCCAGTTCCGCCTCCTAACATTGTAGTCGTTCCGCTACATATTGCTTCAACTGCTTGTTGGGGAGAAATAAAATGAATATGACTATCGATAATACCCGGTGTGCATATAGTATGTTCTCCAGCTATGACTTCGGTATTTGAAGAGACAACCATTTGGACATTGTCCATTACATTTGGATTCCCTGCTTTGCCAATCCCCGATATCATACCATCCTTTATTCCGATATCAGCTTTCACAATACCAATAACTGGATCCATAACAATAGCATTCGTAATGACAGAATCCAGAGAATTTTTACTGAGGACTCCGCTTGCTTGCCCCATCCCATCGCGCACACTCTTTCCCCCACCAAAGACCAGCTCATCGCCATAAGTTAGTAGATCGCGTTCGATTTCTACTACAAGATCGGTATCTGCAAGTCTAATCCTGTCGCCCTTCGTCGGACCGAACAGGTCCACATACTGCTTTCTGCTTATACGTAATACCAATTATTTCACTTCCTTGAACCCTCGCTTTCTAAGTCTGGCCAATGCCCTTTTCTTGTTTGAAGATAGATTGCCATTAACAAGACCGCTAAAACCATACACTATTCTCTTACCTCCGTACTCTGTTAATTGCACCTGCTTGTGGTCGCCAGGTTCAAACCTTATCGAAGTCCCTGACGGAATATTTAGATGATAGCCGTATGCCTTTTCCCTCGGAAAGGCCAAAGCCTTATTGACTTCGAAAAAATGAGTATGGGACCCAACCTGAATAGGCCTGTCACCTGTATTGCTAACTTTGAGAGTCAAAGTCCTCTTTCTTGCATTTGCAATAATCGGATTATTAGAGAGAAAATATTCTCCAGGAATCAATTTTGTCATACCTCACTAAACAATGGGATCATGCACTGTAACGAGCTTGGTGCCGTCCTCGAATGTTGCTTCTACCTGCACGCTCTTAATTAACTCAGGCACTCCAGGGAGTACATCGTTTCTCGATAAGACCATTCGTCCGGATCTCATCAACTCTGATACTGATTTTCCATCCCGAGCACCTTCTATGATATGATCGGCAATGATAGAAATGGATTCAGAGTAATTGAGTTTAAGACCTCGATCCTGCCGTCTTCTAGCTACAAGCGCAACCATAGACACATAGAGCTTGTCAATTTCTCTAGGCGAGAGCATCATTTGTCCTATTTTATACTCGCTCTATTATATTTGTAGTAACTAATCGTCACTATTAGTAAGATGTTATTTCTTTGCAGGGAACTTTTCCCTATGTAAAGATATGTATTATAGAATAGATTAACGTAACGAGATTGCAATAGGACGGAATGGAGAGCACATTAATGAAAAAACCTACCTTGATTAGAAACAAGGGAATACCTTGTATCCCAACCCTAAGCACTTCGTAGGTTTCAGACGGAAGAGACATAATGTATCGCAGCTAGTCCTCATGTATCGGAAGGCTTTGTTACCAGATCTAGTATCAGACCCTACGGATCCCAAACTCTTTCAAAAATCTGAAGCTATTGTTCTGTTATTCATAGTAAACAGCAGGTAATGATCGAAATTTGGGCAACGCATTTTGTATGAAATAATTTATGCTATTCCAGATATTTGTAATGAGAACTTAGGTTGTCCCTTCTATTCGCCAATGCGTTACGTCAGAAACTTATATCATTCAAGATGGAGATTGGAGCAATATGAACCCATTGTATGCCGGTATATCGAGACCTGCATACCAAAATGTCTTACAGCATTTGGGGATTGTGTTATGGGTTTGGTGAATTGGGGATGGAGTTATATTTTTGAGTAGATAAAGAAGATTTAGTTGACAACCGATAAAGGAATACTTCAAGTTTCCTATATAGTAGGTAATATTTACAGAAATAAAAAATTAATGAGTCAATATTTGTCTTTGCGATCAGCCGGCAGAGCCGAAGTTTTAAAGATAAACAGGTTCGAAGCAGAGCGTGTTCGCCTAAGACGAATGACAGACAGAGGGACCGATCTGGCCATTTTGACCTCTGATGGGACTAAAATGAACCACGGTGATGTATTAGTTGCCACTAACAAGAGGTTCATCATTGTACAGCAAGAGCCTGAACTTGTCATGACTGTTAGAATGAAAGCGATAAGGCCGATCTCAAAGCTAATTTCAGTGTCTGCAATTATTGGCCATATTATTGGAAACATGCATAGGCCTATTTCCACGGAATACAAGAGTAAGCACATCGTATTTCCCCTGCTATCCGATTCAGAATACCTATTGTTTGAAAGGCAATTTAGCAAGGTTCTGGATTATGTGGAGCTAACGGTTGAACACGTAGTTTTTCTATCGAATCAAGGAGCCGATATACATGAACACCGGGCATGAGTTTAGTCTAATGCAACTAGCGGACTCTTTTTTTCCTTATGGAAATTTTGCCCTATCAGGAGGATTAGAAGCATTGGTCAAAGCCGGAAGAATCAAGAATAGTAAAGACATTGGCAGATTCTTGCAAAACCAGCTACATTTCCAACTCGAGCCTTTCGACTGCATCATTCTATCATTGAGCTATGACTCGGCGCAGAATTCCGATCTCATGGAAATTACAAATTTAGACAATCTATTCTTTTCTTCGAAAATAGTCGAAGCGGTAAGAACATCGTCTATAAGATCTGGCCTTCAATTTTTGGACTGTGTTATAGCAATGGTAACTGAAACGAAAGAACTTAACACCAAACCTTACCAACGTAAAGAATCACTCAAATTTGCAAATATGTTTAGAACTAAGGTAAAAAGTAAAGATGCAAGAGGGACTTTCCCTGTGTGTTTGTCAATCTCTGCAAATATGCTTGGAATCCCCAAACAAAGCGCCATCAGAATTTTTCTTTATAGCTACCTGGCAAGCACAGTGGGCGCTGCTGTCAGAATGGGTATTATACAACACGTATCTGCTCAATCCATTATTGCTTCACTACGCAATGAATGTGAGTCAATTTCTAATAACGTTATGAGAAAGACCATTTTTGATGTTTGGCAAAGCATACCTTTGGTTGAGATTCTACAGATGAGACATGAAAAAGATGACCTCAGAATGTTTATTACTTGAGCTTCCAGATAGGAAAATGTCTCTATCATGCCCTCTAGGAATATGCTGATCCCAAGAATTGGAATAGGTGGACCAGTGGGGTCCGGAAAAACAAGATTAATCGAGCGCCTAATGCCAATTCTTATTAGCAGAGGATACAAAGGTTGCATTATTTCAAACGATGTCATATCGAAAGAAGATTCTGAGCGCATGAAAAAAATACTTGCAGTAGAAGGAAAGATTGTCGAGGAGGATATGATCATTGGCGTAGCGACTGGAGGTTGTCCTCATACGGCAATTCGAGAAGACCCCTCGATAAATTTGGCAGTTATTGAGGAGGTTATCGAAAAACATCCACATTTGGATTTCTTCATAATTGAAAGTGGCGGCGATAATATCATGACGACTTTTAGTCCTGCTCTTGCGGATTACTTTATTTACATTATCGATGTAGCAGGTGGGGATAAGTATCCTAGAAAAATGGGTTTAGGAATTCAAAATAGCGACCTTCTTGTTATCAATAAGGTTGATCTGGCACCCTATGTTGGTGCCAGCCTGTCTACCATGAAACGAGACGCTTCCCGCATTAGAAACGGGAAACCATTTGAGCTTGTTAATTGCAAGACCGGTTTGGGTATT
>JAATVT010000036.1 GCA_014523685.1 Nitrososphaerales archaeon TH5893 | reverse complement strand
TTCGAGATTTAAATTGGAAATTCGAGAGTTGAATCTCGGTTTGGATTCCTTCGGACCTAATATTCACGGTATGGAGCCAGAATTTGTAGTTATTAGATGCTTTCGAAATTGCTTCTTTTCTTAGATATTTCATCCTGCATTTTATAAGTACAAAGAGTCGCCTGCGTCATTGCAATTTAGCGATAGTATCATGGTCCCAAATATTTTCTAAGTTAGAAGCACTAAACATTCTTGCACCTAAAATTCATCTATTCCCATCGCACGATATCGACCAGTCATCGGATTATTTCCTTTTAGAATTAGATTGTTACCTAATTTTGAAATACAAGAAATAGTGGATTCGATAATATCAAGCGCTTTCATTTGTCTCTTCCTCCATTTTTTCCTCAGCACTAGGGGGAGAGTAATGATGTACATCCATCCACACTTGTTTACTCATCCAATAACCACAAAACCACTGTTTTGTTTCGGAATCAAATTCTCCATGTTCAGGCACATGCATAAATCAAGCGATTCCATTAATCAACCTACCTCACCATCTCGATTGCAAATGTGGGTTCAATATATTTGAAATATCACCTCACCTGAAGAATAAACATATACTTAATCCGTATACGTTGAATTGGCATCTTTATCATAGAAAATCAAATTAATAACTTGTGTTTACACATTCTAGTGGCCTATGTTTCAGAATGCATTTTATCTGCTATTGACCTTGATCCTCCGAGATGCATAGCGAAAGAGTACAGAACTTCACGGTCACTTTTATATGAATGGCACTTGAGGGAGAATAAGGCAATGGTATTACCCATTGACCTTTCTTCTGTGTCCCGAAGCCTGCACCAAGGAAGATTGTTACTTAGGTTTGACACTCTTACCGGTCAAAGAGAAATTTATGAACGTTTCAGTGTTAGGAAACCTAAAGCGAAAACTAGGGCACTGGAGTTTAAGGATAGGTATATTTCCCGGAACCCTTCAATATTTTATTTTATTATTCTCCCTGAATTTTGTTATTGCGACGAAGTGACCATTTCCAAGGAAGAGAACACCTTACTGGAGGTTTTCAGAATAGGAAATAGACAGAGTGTCACATGGTTAAACATTGAACACGAAGCTCGCCGAGAATTTCATTTAGGGTTTTTATTTCATGGGCCTGATGAAGTAGAGTTCAGAAAGAGGCAAAAAAAGGAGCCCAAGGTCTTTAATATCTCAGAGGAGTCCAAACCCATGTTTAAAGGAATCAGAGACCTTGCTCGTATTGCTTCAGGCTTCGTAGGAACGATCGGTAAATAAAAATAGTTGGCTTTACTTTCTTTTTTTCTGGTGGAATAGAACGTATTCGTCAGTCGTTCGGTTTAAGAGCTAGACATATAAAAAGTATAACAGGTCACTTTTCCATTAAGTTCAAGTTCTAAACATTTGCGTACATGGAGAATTCATGGGGGTGAGGCCTCACGACAACCTCGTTGTGTTCCTTGAGTTCCTGCTCAATGAGACTGTCTAGCGTGTCGTCGCTAAAAATAGGTTTCAGGAAATTTCTATCGGCTTCTAAGGATTCGCATGCCTCTCTCAGACTTGCTGGTAATTGTCTGATACCAAGTTCCCTTCTTCTCTGAGGATTCATCTTGAAAATATCCTCATCGACGGGTTCCCCTATTGATGTTTTTTTCTTAATCCCATCAAGCCCTGCAGCAACTATCGCGGAGAATGCCAAATAGGGATTGCATGAGGGATCAGGGGCACGAAATTCGATCCTCTTTAGATTCGAAAATTTCTCTCCCCTGAAGTGTCCTGGTATTCGAATTATAGCAGATCTGTTTCCGGTGCTCCAGGCTACGTATACTGGGGCCTCATAGCCAGGTACCAACCTTCGGTATGAATTAGTAGTAGGAGCAACTATCGCAGCCAATGAGTCGGCATGATCTATTATACCACCACCAAAGTAACGGGCTATTTCAGAAATTTCAGCATACTCATTGGATTCGTCAAAAAATACGTTCTTACCATCGTTCCAGATGCTGATATTAACATGCATGCCTGAACCGTTGTCAAGAGCGATCGGCTTAGGCATCATTGTGGCAATCATATCGTGTTTTGCGGCTACGTTTTTCACAATGTGTTTATAGCTTTGGACCCCGTCCGCAGCATTTACTAAACTATCATATCTGATATCGATCTCGCACTGACCGGCGGTAGCTACTTCGTGATGGTGAGCGTCACAGATTATGCCAAAATTGTTACTCAGTATATCGACGCATTCATTGCGGTATTCCATTAGTGTATCAGCAGGGGAGCTCGGAAGGTAGCCTTCCTTGAGCCTTAGATGGTATCCAACCCCATCAGTTGACCACGGTGCCTCCCTAGAAACTATATTATAATTCTGACTATGGTACGGTGTCATAGTGTTTACTTCCAATTTGTCAAAAACAAAAAATTCTACTTCTGGTCCCCAATAAGATATATCATAACCCGACTTGCGAACAAAGTCTTCTGCTCGTAGTGCGATTCCGCGGGGATCACGCGGAAAAGGTTTCTTTGCTGAACCCCCACTAAGAACATTGCATATTAATCTAGCTGTATTGTCTTTTTCGATCCAGGGAATAGTAGCGTAGGTTGAAGGATCAGGCCGAATAATCAAATCTGATTCATGAATTGCTGTAAAACCTCTAATCGAGGATCCGTCTAACTTCGGAAGTCCATCCTCAAAGTCCTCTCTCCGAAATATATTTGCTGAAATGGTTGTATGGTGGAAGCTACCCAAAAGTCCGGTGAATTGTAAATCCAAGAATTTAATATTATCATCATATAATTTTTGCATCACGTCATCTACGGTATACCTAAGCTGTTCTATCTTGCCATCGGTTATCTTATACGGCAACTAGAATGTCCATATGTAAGCAACATTCACCTCTAATTAAGTTTTAAAACAATAGCCCCGCCCACGAGAATCGATGATTCCGTCTATTCATAGCATGGGAGCAAAGTTTTTGTTAACTTATCGAATGAAACACGCAATTTATTGCTAATTCTATACAGTTTAATTTAGACTAATTTGTTATTTGAAAGACTATAGCGGGTATACCTCCTATAAAGATCATGATTGATGCTATGAGACTTTCAATCAGAATCTATGATTGTTTTATAAGTT
>JAATVT010000230.1 GCA_014523685.1 Nitrososphaerales archaeon TH5893 | reverse complement strand
TTTTGTTAAGGTAGCAATAAAGGAGTCAAATGAACAGGAATCGTAGAAACCCTGTGGATGCTTTTGTCATTCTCCTTTGAGCAGACTTACGACATACCAATATCCTCTATTATACGGAACAATGAACCCTGAGATATTTGAATATTAGAGACGGCCAGCTGACAAAAACTAAATGCGTAAAGCCGAAGGGAGACTCAACCCTCCCTGATGGAAAACCAAGCATAACAGAAGAGGTAGACCAGAATAATGGGTATAGTAGAAGGCTATTAACGCTTCAAATATTCCTTTAGCTGCCAGCATCAATATATATTTAATTTGGAAATAACGTTAGATAAAATGACTTTGAATTTCGTCTAATCTTTCAATGCTGCCAAGACTATCTCTAACATTAGAGAAGTCAGCATCATTTCTGACCTTGTCCAAAAATAAAAGTACTTCCTCTCTAGTAACTCCATGTCTAATGTCAAAATTAATGCTCTTGTTGAGGTTTGCTATGTTTCCACCATATTTCTTATGCTGTTTTTTCTGATATGGAGTAGCGTCGTCTGATAAACCAACTACATACTTGACAACTCTTTTTTGCATATTTTCACGATGCCATTCTTTCATAGGATAACTATTTTGTTGTATCATATAGAGAATGCATATAATTACACCATACAGTCATTTAAGTTAAAGCAAATCTAATATCTCTGCTGGTTCTATAACCACTTCTGAAGCGAACTTCCTTAAGTCAGGCCCACCTTTTGTAAAGTTGAATTATGCGATAACTGAACTTGATCATAAACCTAAAAAAGAAGATTCGATATAGTGTATTGTGCCTGTGCTAGTAGTTTCAGCAGGTTTTGTAATTTCAATAGTTGTATTATTTATGATTTTTGTTGAAGATGTGGGCGGAACACAAGACGAGGAAATTACACTTACGATATTATTCAACGAAATAGTTACACGCCCTAATGCAGGAAAACTTCTGATAGATAATGCCCTTGAGATTTTAAGAAATGAAACTGATGCTGAAGTAAATGTGAATTATCTTGAATTTAAGTCAGACAACTCAACAAGAGATGAAATAATTCGCTTGCTTTCAAATCAAACTCCGATTGACATAGTCACATTAGATCAAATATGGTTAGGTGAATTCGCACAAAAGGGATTGCTTACAGATCTCACAAACTATACAGAGCAACAATGGAAAAGAAATGGACAAGAAGAATGGTATTTCCAAAATTGGGAGGGTGGTAAAT
Organism: Nitrososphaerales archaeon TH5893; assembly: GCA_014523685.1. GTDB lineage: Archaea > Thermoproteota > Nitrososphaeria > Nitrososphaerales > Nitrososphaeraceae > TH5893. The sequence goes on along the minus strand of JAATVT010000230.1, from coordinate 2,438 downwards.
ACCAAAGTGGAATTTATGGAATATGGGCTTGGACTGACGTAAGAGGAATATGGTATTGGAAGGATCTCTTGCAGAAAGCAGGAGTTGATCCTAACCTACTGAAGACTTGGGATGGTTACATTGATGCTGCAAAAAAACTTAATCGCGCTCTAAGACCTGAGGGAATAGAAGGCGTGCATCTTGTTGGAGCAGTGCATTCTCCTGACCTTTGGTATCCTTATCTCTGGATGCTTGGTGGAGAGATTTTACAACAGAAAGATGGGCATCCTACAAAGAATGTATACTGGTTTCCCGCCTTCAATAGCTCTGAAGGAGTTAAGGCTCTGGAATTTATCAAATCACAAATTGATTCAGGAATAAAGCCACAAAAGGAGCACTTCTGGGGAAATGAGTTTCTCGACAGAAACTTTTCAGTTATGATAGAAGGATCCTGGATGCCAACCCGAGCCCAAAGCATACAGAAATCTATTTCCTCACAAAACTTTGAAGAGAGGGTTGGATTTCTACCCATGTTTCCAGTTCCAAATGAAGATAATCAAACATCTACATTAATGGGGGGATGGGAGCTTACCATACCCACTACATCCCCTCATAAAGACTTGGCATGGAAACTTATGACACTAATGCTTGAACCAAATATACTTACTCCATGGCTGGTAGAACACAGACTTCTGCCAACCCAAGTAACAATAGGAGAGGGGGAATCGCGTTTCAATGCGTCATATTCATATCCTTACTATGATGAGATGATTTCAGCTATACCATTTGGAGGAGCCAGACCAAATATTCCGGAATATCCACAGATTGCTCACTATATCAGTGAGGCATTAAATGCAGTTTATTATGGCACAAAGAATCCTAAAGAAGCACTAGACGATGCAGCAGCCAAATCAGCACTAATTTTGGGTTGGTAAGAGTTAGCATGTCGGGATCACTGGTTGGCGATTTGAATAAAAATTTCAGCCTGTCTCATTTGCATGTATAGTCATCATGTCAGCCTAGGTCTATGGGCAACACAGTTTGAGCCCTCAAAAATCATCAGGACCATTTCGTAATACTTGTTTCTTTTTTCTAACCTCAAACTCTGGAAACTCCTTCCCATTACCTGTTTCTTCCAAAATGTTAACACGGATAGCTTCTGGTACAATTAGCTAAATGATTCTGAAAATAGAATCGTGATAACTGATAATATTTAGCTGCTTGTACCACATTTCTTATTAAATCTCAAAGCATTAAAGGCTACGATGATACAAACAAAATCAATTTTTGGGTATGGAATTACAGCAGCAGTTGTTTTGACGGTAGCAGCGATTACAGCTCTATCTATCGATATTGCTCTGAATGCCTACGCTCAAAACATGACGACATCACCAACAGCACAGCCGCAAAACCAAACAGCTAATCCAGAACAGATAAAGAGTTATCTAACGCAAGCTATTCAGGCACTAGACAGTGGTAACAACACAAAAGCAGCAGAACAAGTAGATTTGGCTGAAGACCAGCTTGAGGGTATGACGGGAACAGAATCTGCAGAAGATGATGACGGGGAAGATGAGGATGAAGAAAGTGAAATAGAAGAGGGAGCAGGAGAAGATGCGGATGAGCCAGGAGACATAGACACTAATGATGAAGAAGACACACCATAGCATTGTCATAGCAACGCTGCTAATAGGAGGGATGTTTATCCTTACTGGTATGGAATTATACGGACAGGAACAACAACCACCACAGCAACCAACATCCCCTTCCACCTCTCTATCAACATCTCTATCAACTGATCAAATTACAGAAGGATGGTTGTCTTCTTTTGATTTGGAAAATTGTAATTTTGCTTCCACAGGAGAGAACAGCTATTTTATTTTGAAACCAGGATACCAAGTTACTCTAGAAGGCGAAGAAGATGGTGAGGAACTTCAACTAGTAATGACTGTTTTAGACGAAACAAAAATAGTCAATGGAATCGAAACTAGGGTCGTAGAAGAAAAGGAGACTGAAGGAAGTAAATTAGTAGAAATCTCGAGGAACTACTTTGCATTGTGCAAGCCTACAAACAATGCAATTTACTTTGGAGAAGACGTCGATATATATGAAGATGGTGAAATAGTGAGTCATGAAGGAGCCTGGCTGGCTGGTCAAAATGGTTCTAAAGCAGGAATGATCATGCCTGAGAAAGTTGAAGTAGGTCTAAAGTACTATCAAGAGATTGCACCGGGGGTAGCTGAGGACAGAGCAGAGATTGTGAGTGTTAATGATACACTTAATACGCCAGCTGGAACATTTGATCAGGTCCTAAAAACTGAAGAGACCAATCCTCTAAAACCAGATGAGAAAGAATTCAAATTCTATGCGCCTGGAATAGGATTGATCCAAGAAGAGGCGATAAAGCTAGTCAATTATACCAAACCCTAGTTTGGTTGAAAATAAAAGCTCTCTCTTTT
>JAATVT010000229.1 GCA_014523685.1 Nitrososphaerales archaeon TH5893 | reverse complement strand
TAACTGCATTAGTATATGCTATTAACGCTCGCTCTGGAGCTCAGCTTAATCCGGCTGTTACAATAGCATTTCTAGTATCAAGAAAAATGCGTGGAAAAGTAGCGGCACTGACTATTGCGTGCCAAGTATTGGGGGCTGTTATCGGTGCCGCTGTAGTATATTCAATGTTTGGAAGCGAAATGGCTGCTAGTGTTTCACTTCCTAAAGATGGAAATGTTATTAGAGCATTAATATTGGAAACTGTTATGGCATTTACTCTTGTATATGTTGTATTAGCAACAATGAGATCTAAAGATTATAAGATAGCGCCTTTAGCTGGAGTGGCAATAGGGTTTACTCTTGGATTTAATTTCATATTGGGAGGGCCTATAAGTGGCGGAGCTCTGAACCCAGCACGTGCATTTGCCCCTGCGCTAATTGTTTGGAACTTTGACTACCAGTGGATTTACTGGGTAGCTCCCATTCTTGGAGGAATAATAGCAGCCGGCTTGTATAAGGGATTACGTAGCGACTTAGAGTTACCATCGCCTAAAGCGGAGCAGATAAAATAAGATTAATAGTCCTATGTATTATGTTTGAGGTTCGTAGCATAGGACAGTATAGCAGCACAGAAGATTGGGAGAGATAGTTATGTTAGGTTTAAACCGCATGGGATGCTGCAGGAGGCCTATTAATGAGCCGACCAACCTAGCCAACCTCCTACAGCACAGCAATATTGAGCTAGGTCTGCTATTACTACAACTTGGAACTATTTGTACTTTTTTCAACAAGCATAATCTTTTTTAGGAAATATTTCCAAAATATATCTAGCATATCGTTAACCGATATTAACGGTAACTATTCTCTGTAGATTAACGTCACGATATCAAGATTTTAAGAGAGAGATATTAATTGCATTATATCTTATCTTATGCATCAGTAAAATGCAAGATTAATTGAGATAGTAACTGTTAAGAACAAGAACTTATTTAAGACTTCAGATGAAAATAAGCAAGAAATTTACTAGCACTAACTCCGTGTTGGCTATATTGCTGTCACTTAGTCTAGCGCTGGTTATTGTTATTACCCCCACACCAATCGAAGCTCAGAAACAACAAGTCACACTTACTGCAATAGTAGCAGAACCAAAAGAAAGATGGGATATTTTGTTTAAAGATGCATTACAGAAGTTACGACAAAACCACCCAGATATGGACATTCAAATAGACTATAGAGTTCTGCCATATGATGCCACTAGGACACAAATCCTAACTGCATTGGTCGGTCGAACCCCTATCGATCTAATATCTGTCGATCAACCCTGGCTAGGAGAATTTGCTGAGGGAGGATTTCTAACGGATCTTACTCAATATGCCAATACATGGGGAAGAGAAAGTGATTGGTATCCAACAAACTGGGATGGAGGAAAATATAACAACAAAGTGTACGGTATTTGGGCTTGGACTGACATAAGAGCTATGTGGTACTGGAAGGATTTATTGAATCAGGCAGGAGTTGATCCCAATTCCTTGAAAACATGGAAGGGATATATTGCCGATGCAAAACCACTCAATGAAGCATTAAATAAACAGGGAATACAAGGTATGCACTTAGTCGGAGCTGATCATTCTCCAGATATGTGGTACCCATATCTCTGGATGCTTGGGGGAGAAATACTTGAGCAGAAAAGTGGTCATCCTACAAATGGTACATATTGGTTTCCAGCATACAATAGTACACAAGGTGTAAGGGCTTTAGAGTTCCTTAAACAAGAAGTTGATGCAGGGATAAAGCCTCAGACAAATCATTTTTGGGGTCAAGAATTTGCTGACAAGAAGTTTGCTGTTATGCTAGAAGGTTCCTGGCTACTCGGTACCTTACCTAGGTCAAATTTCACCCAGAATGTTGGAATGTTACCTATGTTTCCAGTACCAAATGCAACTGACAAAACTGCCACAATGATGGGAGGATGGATCCTCAGTATTCCTGAAACATCTACAAATAAGGACCTTTCATGGGAATTACTTACAATAATGCTCGAACCAGACGTGCTATCTCCTATGTTGCAGCAAGAAGCCTATCTTCCAACTCAGAAGCCGATCGGAGAAGGGCCTTATGCAGCTCAGCTGAACACAACCATACCATACTACAAAGAAATGATATCTATGATCCCAGTAGGACACAGCAGACCCAATATACCAGAATATCCGCAGATAGCTGAAAATATAAAACAGGCAATAGATGAGGTCTATCTTGGTGTTAAGGAACCTAAGCAGGCATTAGATGATGCCGCCAGAAATTCTGCAAAAGTACTAGGATGGTAAAAGATCAAATGGATTAAGTAAATATACAAAAAATGTCAAGTATATTTGTCAAGGCGGAACCATATTTTTTTCTTGCTCCAGCCCTTGCAATACTACTTGTATTTCTAATATTTCCTCTTTTTTGGAACATATACATTTCATTTCATGATGTTTCTCTTATTACTATTCTAAATGAATGGGAATATGTTGGTTGGACAAATTTTATTGATTTGTTTAATGATCCTAATTTCTATACGTCACTTAAAGTCACTATTATGTTTGTAGGAGGTTCAGTTGCTCTTCAATTTGGTATTGGTCTGTTAATTTCTATCTTACTACATCAACAGGTAAGAGCTTCTGGGGTATTGCGTGCAATATTCATAATTCCTTGGACCATATCTGCAGTCATTGCCGCTTTTTCATTCAAGTTTATTTTCGATGATAATTTTGGAATTTTAAACTATATACTGAATCAACTAGGATTGCAATCAGTAGGCTGGCTTTCAGATCCTAACATAGTAATATGGTCTTTAGTGATTGCAAATGTCTGGTATGGCACTCCATTTACCATACTCTTTCTAACTGCTGGTCTGCTGTCGCTGAATCCTACAATTTACGAAGCAGCAGTGATGGATGGTGCAACAAAGCTTAGAAGCTTTAGATACATAACCCTTCCATTACTCAGACCATTTATTGTGATTAATCTTGTATTGATAACCATGTGGTCAGTAAACTTCTTTGACATACAGCTAGTAATGACAGGTGGGGGTCCTCTATTTGCCAGTACAACTACATCACTTTATATGTACAGGCAGGCATTTGAATTTGGGCTACTTTCAAAAGGGGCAGTCACAGGAATAATTCTAATCGTAATCAATCTATCTGTTGCTCTTATTTACCTCAAATTGCTAAGGAGATAAGACAAAGAATTATGATGCATAAAAAGAATGCAATTGTTTCTGGTAGAAACTCAAATGTTTCGTTCTTTGCAGAAAGAACATTAATTTATGTTTTGATTGGAGTTTTCCTATTCATTACATTATCGCCTCTTATATGGATACTATCTACATCATTAAAACCAAATACAGAAGCCATAAGCTTTCCTCCTAAGATCGTACCAGAAGAACCAACAATAGACAATTACTTCTTTGTGCTTACCGATCCTACGCTTGCACGCAGTTTGGTCAATAGTCTCATTGTTAGTATAGGTAGCACTGCACTAAGTGTTGCTGTGAGTGCCTTAGGAGGATATGCGTTTGCGAGATTTGATTTCAGAGGAAAAAATATCATTTTAAGTATCATATTAGGTCTCTTCATGATACCAGTTGTAATTAATATTATACCATTATACACAATGTTGGCAAATATTGGTTTGCTCAATTCTATAGTAGCGCTCATGTTGACATTCCAAATTCTAATTGTACCTCTAAACGTATTACTTATGAGGAATTACTTTGAGACGATCCCTAAAGAACTTGAAGAGGCCGCATTGATTGATGGTTGTTCAAGACTAGGAGTGTTAAGACGTATAACCATACCATTATCTATGCCTGGTTTTGTGATAGCCGCAGTTTTGTCTTTTCGGTTTTCATGGAATGAATTTATACTCCCTGTAGTTTTGGCTAATAGATCCGATTCAATGGTTTTCCAAGTTGCATTATATCAATTTATCTCAATATATAGAATAGAATGGGGTTATCTTAGTGCTGGTATTACTCTTTCTATTATTCCAGTCTTGGTTTTGATGTTAACTTTCCAAAAACAGATGATTAAGGGATTAACATTAGGTGCAATAAGAGAATGAGAGATAATCGTGAAAAAATGATCCTCAGTTTTTTTGGC
>JAATVT010000228.1 GCA_014523685.1 Nitrososphaerales archaeon TH5893 | reverse complement strand
ATTGTCCTCTAATGCGAGCTCTGTTGACGCAGTTTCTTCTACGAATTTTTTCATAGTTCCCAATGGGTTAGGATCTGAAATTATTTGGGTATGCAGTGACAGAAGAAAGCGTTTCGTAAAATCCTGAAATCGATCCTCTATGTTACTATTGTATTTGTAGAATTGCTTGTATCCTTTTTCTCTTAGTATACCTTGCTTTAGGATCTCTTTGCCAGATTTCGTACTCATTAATGCAGTTTTCTTGAATAGAAATTCGTCTTTGCTACTCATCGATATCGTTTGAGTAATATTATCTCGTTATTTAACTTTGATTTTGAGGGGGAATGTCGAGTTCCCAACGTTCAATTCTGGTCGTGTTTTTCCTATGACCGACCAATTTTCAGCTTATTTAATTTTTGAGATCGGGGATTCGTTGCTTCCCGATAGATGGTCCGTTGCTAAATGAGGACCAAATGGAATTAGAGTCATATCCCCTAGCGTGATGACATGGCTACACGTTCCTGCTCGTTCTTCTTCTTTATGGCATAACTTGACATGTCGTTTGCAGACGCTAACATAATCTCTCTTGCTAATACCTCTTCTATTGATTGCAGGCTGGAGTAAGTCGATACTCTTACCCCTTCGGCCATAAATCGCAGTGCCAAATCTACCCTTCTTAACGGTGCTACGTCAACTGAGACATGGTAAACTACTCCTCCGTACACAATCCTAGTTGTGTCTTCATTAGGTGATGCATTTTCAACTGCTTTTACAAGTAATTCGATAGGATTCTTGCCAGTTTCTAAATTTATAATGTCTAGGGCCACTTCTATGGTTTTGAATATTCTTGCCTTCTTGCCTCCCATTCTTCCAGTATTCTTTGCGTACCTCTTGCCAAAGTGAAGCAGCTTATTTGCTAATCGTTCCACAATGTGAACTTCAGCCTTTTTCATTCGTTGATGTTCGTGTCTACCGAATGTAATCGGTATGACAACGGACGGATTAAGAGATATAACATTATGCAATCCTGGATCGCGTACTTCAATTTTCCGTACGTCCCACTTATTAAACAAAAGAACATTTGGTTGGTCCTTGGATGGCATGTTCTATCTCCTCGGTTTCTCCTTTTTCCCTTTAACAAGTTCGATAAGTGATACACCATTTACTTTGAAAACTCGCCATCTAACCCCCGGAATGTCTCCCATGGCACCACCCATAGCTCCTCCAATTCCTTCCAAGACTACTTCGTCGTGTTCGTCCACAAAATTAAGAGCCCCATCCTTAGGCAGGAATGCAGTCACAGACTTGCCGTTCTTAATGAGCTGAACCCTAACGCATTTCCGAACTGCAGAGTTCGGCTGCTTTGATTCAATACCTACCTTTTCTAGGACAATTCCACGAGCTTGTGGAGCCCCCCCTAAAGGGTTAGCCTTTTTATCAAGCATTAACATTCTTCTTTTGTAATACTTATTTGCCCACCTGGCACGGTTTCTCTTTGCTCTTAGAACCCTGCCTGCAAACAGACCCAAAGGAGATTTAGCCATCATATATTCACCTTGTTATGGATATTTGGAGATTGCTCCGGACTTACGATGAGCACGCTGGATATTTGGAAATAGCGCTTCGCTAGCAATCTTGCCTTTTCTGCATTTCTTCCATCTTTACCCACAACAACACCCTTTTTCTTTGGATCCACAACAACTATGGCTTGTTTTGTCCCATCCATTCTTTCAGTAATTTGAATGTCCTGAATCATTTCCGCATTCAATATATTACTAATGAATTCGGGTGCTTCTTCAGAATGCTCTACCAGCTCGACCTTTTTAGTAACCACGTTCTGTAGCTGCTTAATAGTAGTTCCTCCCTTTCCGATAGCAAGCCCCATTTGTCCCTTGTTGACTACAAAGATTACCCTGTCCATCCTGGTGTCGACTATGCAATCTCTGGCAGTTGCGCTAGTCACATTTTGGAACAAGGACATAAGTCGTAACTCATCAGAGGTTAGCTTAATTTTTTCAGTCATCGTTTGCTTCCTCTGAAATGGCTGTACCCAATTTTATCATAAACATACGAAGCCGACATACGGAGATCCATCATAAATACATTAATGATCCTCATTTGATCTGTCTATAAAGGTTACCTGTCTGCAGCGGCCGATAGTAGAAATAGAGGATTGACTGAAACCGGGCGACCAGCACTTCCTAGATTCCATGTACTGAAGTGAATTTTTAATAGCATATCGAAATGTTCTAATAATTGCTTCAAGCGGAATCTCAGCACCACTATAACAAAAATGGATGAGTTCAAATCTATCCTTTTCCATTGTCAAATAGCTGGACTCCTACTATTTATCGTGCAAGACGTCATTAATATCCTCTATATTTCCAGTTTTAAGAGAAATTGCTGAAACCCTATACGGCACTCCGCACAATCTTGCAAGCTGTAGCGAGCTGCCTCTGAAATGATACATTGGAATATTTGAACTGGAGGCTTGTTTTTCTAGCTTTTCCTTAAGTTTTTGTTCAATTGATTCAGAAATAATTAGAAGCTTTGTGCCTTTGATTGATTTCAAGACCTCTCTTGTTCCAGCCCTATATTTCTTGGACGAAATCGCTTCTCTAGTTATCTTTTCTATTTTCTTTACCATTTTCCTCTATCACATTCATATACAAGTCAACCATCCCAGTTCCTACCGGAACGGTAGCGCCAACGATTACATTTTCTGTCACACCCTTCAGTGCCTCAACCTGGCCCTCCAACGAGGCCCTTGCAATAGTCGGAACAGTTATTTCAAATGCTGCACGTGCAAGCACTGACGTCTTTGTACCTGCAATGCCGTGTCGACCTATTTGTTGCAAGTAACCCTTTGAGGTCATTAAATCTGAAACAAGCATGATATGTCTAGTATCTACCTCAAGCCCCTGCTCTTCTAAGGTATTAGTAATTTCTTTTATGAGCGCTGTGCGAGCTGCTTCAATGCCTAGCGTTTGCCATATTTCATATACATTATTAGTTGTAGATCTGTTCGTATCTACCCCCTCTATTGAGAGAACTTTCGCCAGGTTGGACCCGGCTGTTTGTATCACCCATTCCTCATCTTGTTTTACTATTGTCACCCTTTCGATGTCGGGGACACCCTTTACTCTGGTGTTTAAAAGCTTATTCCTCAGGGCTATGATAATCTGTGCGTCGGACTCTTCAGGAGTTGTCACCTTCATGAAATACTTTTTCTCGTTCATGGAAATGTCATATTTCTTCTTGGAACCCTTCAACACTTCATAAACTTCCTTGAAATCGACCCCTCGTTCATTAATCTTTTCTAATGAAAAATGCAAGCTAACTATTCCAGTATAATCTGTATCTGTTTTCTGGATCAGATCACCTACTTTGGTGAAGATTATTTGTTGTGCTACTTCGAGAGCTCTTTCTCGTGAAACCCTATGTTCCTTGTCCAAGTAAATGTCCATCGTTGGAGTTACTGGTTTCTTACGAGCATCTACTAACTCTATCAGTCTTGGTAGGCCAAGCGTAACGTTCCTTTCCTTAACTCCTGCAAAGTGGAATGTTCTTAGAGTCATCTGTGTGCCTGGCTCACCGATCGACTGAGCTGTGACAACCCCCACAGCCTCACCTGGTTCGGCTAAAGCACGCTGAATCAATTCAACGGTCTTCTTTAACACTTTTTCGACTCCATCTTTACTCAATCTATTCTGCGAGAAAGCATTTTCGAGGTAATTTCTCATTTTAGGATTCAGATTATCTGAAGATTTTGACAGTATGTTTCTGACTTCAATTTCACTTGCTTTTCTACCCTCGTCTACCACAGATTCACTCTCGATCAGACGAGAAATATTAACTGCTTCACCGTGGTCGCTTTTTGCAGGATCAACTCCATCTTCTCCATATAGATACTGGATAATATTGCCGTGAGGATCTCGCACGGTATGATCGTATTCGATTTTCAAGTGCTCTAATGCGTTAATCAATCTCCTTTGCATGTACCCAGATTGTTGTGTTCTAACCGCTGTGTCTACAAGGCCTTCTCTTCCTCCCATCGCATGGAAGAAGAATTCCAGAGGGCTAAGACCATCTCTGTAATTTGATTTAATGAAACCTTTTGAATCGGGATTAGGATCATTTTTCTTGAAGTGTGGTAGCGATCTATTATGATAGCCTTTTTGTATCCTTTTCCCTCTAATAGACTGCTGACCGAGAGCTGCAGTCATTTGGCCGATATTCAATGTCGAACCGCGTGCTCCAGTGGAAGCCATGATTATTCCCGAATTATCGTCAGGAAATGCTCTATCAGCAGTCCTCCCGGCCCTATCCCTAGCTCTAGATAATTCGTTGACCACGTATAATTCTAAAGCTTCCTCCGGCGCTAGACCCCTCGTGAGAGGCAAACTCCCCTCATTATACTGTCGGATCAGATCATATACCTTCTGATACGCTTTCTCAATGACGGTCTCAATTTCTTTTCTTGTGTCCTCGCTTAGCCACAAGTCAGAATATCCATAGGTGAAGCCCCTATGTGTAATGAATGTCTTGAGCATTACTAATATTGAATCCAGGAATAGTCCAGCACGGTCATTGCCATAGTCTTTAACGATCCTGTGGAGTACACTGTCAGGCTCTTCTGCCCCTATGGAGGCCTTGTCAATAACTCCGCTAATCAATTGGCCGGCTTTTATGACGACATCTTTACCTTCCTTCTTGGTTGCCTTTGTCCATTTTGAGGTTATAATGAAATTAAAATCTCCAGGTAAGAATAAGGAGAAAAGCTGTTTGCCCGAATAGAGCTGCATCCCATCTTTGCTTTTGATAGGTTCAGGTAGGTTACCTTTATAGCCACCAAGAAGCGCTAGGTTTGCGAATTCTTCTCTGCTTAAAGTAGTATATTCACGGGTCAAAATGAAGGCTCCTGTAATGAAATCTCTTATCCCGCCGATTATCGGTCCCCCATATCTAGGAGAGACCAGCTGGTCTTGAACACGCATCAGCAGTGCAGCTTCCGCACGAGCTTCCTCACTTTGAGGTACATGCAAGTTCATTTCATCACCATCAAAGTCCGCGTTATAGGGAGGGCATACGGCTGGATGCAATCGAAATGTTCGATAAGGCAAGACTCTAACGTAGTGAGCCATAATGGACATTCTATGCAACGAAGGTTGCCTGTTGAAAATTACGATATCACCGTCAGACAGGTGTCTCTCTACCATAAAACCTGGAGCAATCGAATCTGCCAACACCTTCCTGTCGTTGACGTAGTCAAGCCTAATTTTGACTCCATCAGGACGAATAATATAGTTGGCACCCGGATAGATGTTTGGACCATTTATTACGTGCTCCTTTAGTCTTTCTATATTCCACTGAGAGATAGTCTCAGGAATAGTTAGTTTTTTTGCTACATCAACTGGTACCCCAACATTCGAAATGGCAAGATTGGGATCAGGTGATATTACTGTTCTACTAGAAAAATCTACTCTTTTCCCCGATAGAGATCCCCTGAATCTACCTTCTTTACCCTTCAATCTTTGAGTAAGTGTTTTAAGAGGTCTTCCAGATCTATGATGAGCCTGTGGTATACCTGAAACTTCATTATCAAAGTATGTCGTAACATGATACTGAAGCAAGTCTACCAGATCTTGCACGATCAGGGGGGGAGTTCCAGCTTCCTTGCTTTCCTTAAGCCGTTGATTAACGCGTATAATGTCAACAAGCTTATGAGTCAAGTCGTCTTCAGATCGTATTCCGGTCTCCAGAATGATTGAGGGCCTTACTGTGACCGGAGGTACAGGTAAGACCTGCAATACAAACCACTCGGGCCGAGCAGTAGTAGGATCGTATCCTAAAAGAATCAGATCGGCATCAGGAATATGTACCAATCGTTCTCTAATCGTTATAGGGAGGAGCCTATTTTCACCCGCTTCTGTTTTTTCTACGAATATTGTAGGTTTGGTAAAAATCAGATCATACTGATCCTTTTCACAATGAGGACAAACCTTGACTTTCTTAGCTTTTTCTATTATTTCTTCCTTGATATTTTCCAAAGTGATTACAGCGTATGCGGCCTTGGTATCTCGGATGTTCTTGTATTTTGCTAGAAGTTCAGGTGGCAATTTGATCTTATTGCAACTTCTACAAGTGATTAAAAGCAGCTTATGGATGTCGTCAACAAACGCTATATGCAGCACTGGTTCCGCCAATTCGATGTGGCCAAAATGTCCAGGGCACCTCGCAGACGTATTTCCACACGTCGCGCATTTTTGGCCTGGTTCAAGTGTACCAAGCCTGTTATCCATTAATCCCCCCTGAACAGGCATTCCGTCTTCATCATAAGTCTCTGGAGCAGTTATTTCTGCAACACTAAACTTGCGAACCTCTACCGGAGACCAGATGCTAAATTTAATTCCACCGAGTATTTTAACAGGCTCTTCCATAGTAACCAAATGTTCCTTATATTGGTAAGTTATACCTTCTCCTTGGTAAGCAATCGGGGAGCCACATTTAGACTCATCATTTCTTGCAATAGAAGCTTAAATGCGTAGGCGATTACCACCGAAGAGATCTTTGACTTTTCGCCGCAAACCCTACATATGAATCGTCGTTGCTTAACATCATAATAGGCTAGTAGCCCACACCTTTCGCAAACATTTATTTCAGCTTTATCTGATTCTTCAAGCAATCTGTCTTTGAGCATCATAGAAGCTCCGTATGCAATCAAGCAGTCTCTTTCCATTTCACCAAATCTAAGCCCCCCACCTCTCGCTCTCCCTTCCGTTGGTTGTTTCGTGAGCATCTGTACTTGACCTCTTGCTCTACTATGAATCTTATCGGCTACCATGTGATGTAATTTTTGATAGTAAACTACACCCATGTACACATCTGCCGGGAATTTCCTTCCCGTCCGTCCATCATACATTGATTCCTTGCCAGTGGGTTTGAAGCCATGCTGTTCTAAGACATTTTTTATGCTATCAAACTTTTCTCCAAGAAAGGCTGACCCATCAACTATCGTACCTCTAAGAGAAGCGGCTTTCCCACCAAGCGACTCCATAAACTGTCCAACTGTCATCCTAGAAGGAAAGGCATGAGGGTTTATCATAATATCAGGAACTACTCCATCTTCAGAATAAGGGAGATCCTCTTGATTTACTAACATACCGATTACTCCTTTCTGGCCATGCCGCGATGCAAACTTGTCGCCAATTTCTGGCACTCGCATGTCACGAACCCGTATTTTATACATCTTACCACCTTCTACAGATTGAGTCATAATAACGGTATCAACAACGCCGTTTTCAGAAGGTCTAACACCAATTGATGTATCTCTTCTATACGGTCCCTTCACTTCAAATTCTTTGTACTCTTCCATAAATCTTGGGGGTGAAGTCCTGCCAATCAAAATGTCTCCACCCGTGACTACTGCCTCATGCATAATTGCACCGTCGTGCTCTAAAAGTCTGTATGCCTTCTCGCCTCTATAACCCCTAATATTTGCATCAGACTCCGGAAGTTCGAAACTATCTTTCATTCCCCCTGGATATTGTTTAGCCTCTGCTTCATATACCCTATAGAAGAACGTTCTTCCAAGTCCTCTTTCTATAGACGATTTGTTGAAAACGATTGCGTCTTCAATATTGTATCCTTCAAATGGTAACACCGCTACTACACAATTCTGACCTGTAGGGCGATCGTCAAGCCCAAGTAAACTAATCGCCTTGGTACTGACTGTAGGTGTTTGAGGATAAAGCATGAAATGCTGCCGAACATATGTACTGGCGTTCATTAACGGGGTTGAAAACCCTAGGCTTTGTTTAGCCATTGCACTTTCATAGGTATTTCTTGGCGATTGATTGTGTTCAGGATACGGGATAATGGAAGCACCTACACCAAGTATTGCTGACGGAAAGATTTCCAAATGAGTATGGTCATGTTCAAGTTTACGATTATCCATCGAGATATAACAGTTTTCTTCTTCGTTTGCATCCACAAGCTCAATTATTCCCATGTAAAGAAGATCAGACCATGATAGAAACCTCTTGCTAATTTTTTCAATTATTTCGTCTGTAACTAGATTATTTCCCTCCTTTACAATGGATAAGGGCCGAAGGACTCTGCCTGCATTACAACTTATGTAAAGTCTGTTAGTCGCATTAGGATTCCCAGAGGAGTAAAAATAAACACCCACGTGAGGATGGATTTTACCTGATCGTCTTAGACTCCTCAGGGTCTCTGATGTTTTCTGTCCATCATCTGCATAACCTATAAGCTTTCCGTCAACGAAAACTCTGGCTCCTCTTCTCCTTAGATTTTCATTTGCTTCGTCAACGTGCTGCACACCCAGTTCGTACAGCTTCTCGATAATTTCAGCTGGAGGAACGCTGACTGAAATTATCGCAGACAATGCCAAATTCTTCACAAGACCACAGTTTGAACCTTCAGGGGTTTCCGCTGGACAAATCCTACCAAAGTGAGTAGCATGAAGGTCCCTCGCTTCAAAGTTTGGTTGACTCCTACTCAGGGGGGACTGTATCCGTCTCAAATGGCTAATGGTTGACATGTAATTTGTCCTATCGAGCAATTGCGTTACACCGACTCTACCCCGACCCCAGTTTCCTGTTGCTATCGCATTGTTGAGTTTATCAGAAATGATTCCGGGTCTAACTGCTGCCGCTACTGCGTTTATCCCGCGCTTCTGGCCCGACCTTTCCAATTGATACTTCATATCTCTTATGAGATTTCTGAAAGCAGTTCTGAAAAGATCTGCCAGCATTTGCCCTGCAAACTTTATGACCTTATTCCCGTAATGGTCTTTATCATCTGTATATATCCATCCTAATCTGAGCTCGATAAGTTTACTTGCAGCTTCACCTAGAAATAAGGCCTTCTCATGTCTGTTGTCAGGATTCTTACCCAAATGAGGCAGCAGCCCCCAATCGAGCAGAGTCTCGGCTCTCTTTATTTGGAATTCCTCTAACATTCCCGGAGCGATTCTTTTGCTAATGTACACGATAGAATCTCGACTCGTCGTAATTTCTCCTATCTTTTCAAATGAGGGTTCAAGTTCATCCTGAATTGTTTCGTTTAAAGATACAGCATTTGCTATGTCCTTGTCAGATTCTAGACCGAGTGCCCTCACTAGTGTGATTAAAGGTATGTCTACAGGCGAGCCGGGAATCTTCGCAACGATCGAACCGTCAGGTCGCATTATGAGCTCAAGTTTAGCTCGATAACCAACTATAGAAGAGTATACTTTAGCCTTGTATAGCAAGGCCCCTGTAGTCTCTTCAACGTCAACTATGATCTTGTTATAGGAGAGGTCTTCAAGTCCGACTATGACGCGTTCAGATCCGTTGATTACAAAATAGCCGCCAGGGTCCCTTGGATCCTCGCCCAGATCGATAAGTTTTGATTCTACAAGGTTGTGTAAAATGCATGCGTTAGACTTGGCCATTACAGGCATATCTCCTACGTGAATAAATCTAGACTCCAAAATTTTCCCATCTTCAACTATACTGCATTCTAACATGACAGGAGAAGCATAAGTAAGATTCCGTAACCTCGCTTCGACAGGCGCTACATGTGTGATTGAACCGTCAAGTTCCATTATTCTCGGTTGCTGTAGTTTTATCTTTCCCAATTTTATCTTGTACGGATATTCAGCTGTTTCTATTTCGATATCTCCAACTTCATCTATGATACTTTGCAGACCGCGTTCCATGAACTCATTATATGAATTTAGATGCTGTCGTGCAACACCTTCTCTTCTCAAGATATCATTAATTAATGCCCACATTGAGAAAATCTCCCCATGATAAGAAGTCAACCTTCTACAACATACCGGTAATATACACTTTCACCCGAAGTCGGACTTCGGCGAGTGATTTTGATAATGTCTCCGGGTCTTGGATCAAGATCCTCTATGCCTCTATCGCTTTGTAAGATATACGGCAATTGACTTGGTTTCGTGTTATACTTCTTCAGTACATCTTCTGCTTGATTTTTGGGGAGAATTTCGTGTTTTGGTTGATATATATGATCAGTAATCTTGAGGATTTTTTTTTCAGACGACAATCCTGCCGACCTCCTTTGACAAAATTCCGATTTTCACACATAAATAAGGCAAAGAAAACGCACAATTCCATGAGCTGCTTTCCATAAATTACCTCAATGGTACGAACATATATAAGTATCAGATTTTAGTCAAACATTCGAAGAATTCTATACAATGAAATATATTAGTAGATCTGAAGGTTAGAGAGAATTGGTTCTTTTAGGTTCTCTTAATAATATACCACGCTTGCTATGTCAATAGTCAAGGATTACCTAGAATATTTGTTAGAGTATATTGCGGGGCTTCCATCAATTCTATTTTGGGCTCTGGTATGTCTTGCTTTGCATACTACCTATGAGTGCGACACTGGAAAGGTAACGATTCGATCAGTATTTTGAGTTATGGCCAACAATTGATGCATTCATTTATCGTGTCTGAATAATGAAGTACACTAACCTATGACTTACAATAGACATAATGGGTAACAGAATGTACGGTAAAAGTAAGCCACATTATTATTACTAATGAGAATCTAACGCTCATTCCAGACGTTGTTGTAATAGAAATTCCCACAATTTAATGGGTTTGAATATTATTAAAAATAGTATGAAAACTTGGTATCTCCAGAGAGTGTAGCAGTATTAGTTTACTATTTCATCAAGCTCGGTTAGAGATTTAGACGTTTCCAAGGGGGTAACGAAGTCCTAGGGATCCTTGGATCAAGTCTATAAGTTTCAATTCATTTCTGATCGTACATGAAATCATTTGCTCATTTTTCCCAACATAAGGTATGGAGTCAAAGGCATGTAACCTGCCAACTGTCAATATGCTTGTCCACTCGATTGAATATAAGGTAGTTATTTCTTCATGGCGAATCCAAATATCCCGACTTTAAGATCCATCGAGGCGATGAAACGTGAGATTGAGTCCCAGTTGATGTTACTAGATGATTTGGAATTAGTAGGACAGGTAGATGTGTCAAGATGCACGATGACAGGTTCAGGCGATTCCTATGTTGCTGCTTCCATAGCTAGCTATTTGTCAAACTGCAGAATAAAATGTTGCTATCCTTCGACTTTAATTTTTAAACCGGAAATATTGATTGATAGAGAATTGTACATTATTTCGATTTCTGGACGTACAGCTCAAAATATTGTTGCTGCAAAACTCGCAAAAAAAAACAATACCAAAACAATTGCCATTACAGCTGATCCGGAAAGTGAGCTAGGCAGGGTCTGTGATGGAATAGTGAGAATAAAATACTCGAAGGATGGGACCTTAACAAGTGGAACATTAAGCTTCATTTCAAGTATGTTAACTTGTCTCTCACTTACGACCAAAATAACGTATAATACAAAGGATCTAAGATATGCCTTTGAAATTGCAAATAACAGGATAGATGATTTGTTGAAAAAAATTCCAAATACGACGTCATCGATCTTATTCTTGGCTGATGGATTATTGTATCCTGTTGCATGTTACGCTTCTCTAAAGTTGAATGAAGTTCTTGGTATCAGATCATATCCATATTCACTAGAGGACTATTGTCATGCCCCTTTGTTTAGTATAAAGAAAGATGACAAGGTTATAATCTTGAGCGGTTCCGAAAATCATGTTACTCATTCCAAGATCATCAAACATTTAGTTGAAAAACTAGGTGGATTGGATTACTCCTTATCTTCTCTAGATTTTCCTGGGCCATCTTATCTAGACTGCTTATTTCAGGCCATCTTTTCTGCTCAGCTTTTATCACTCAAAATGGCCGAAAAAAATGGTCTAGTAGATTGTTTTTTTGTCCAAAGCCGAGATTTGCTGGAAATAAGTTCTGATTGCATATATTGAAGTACCTTATCTGACTCATTAGTATCATGATAATCTGTCTTAAGTAGAATCAAAGGGTTAAGATTGCGAGTTTTGTTCTCTAAAAGAGCCCTGCCAATGAAAGAACTCCCGACTCTGTATGCGTAAAACACAAGTTATCTAAAATCAACGCAGAATGAGATTTTAAATAAATTGTCGTTACTCGGTGAATGCGAATGTGATGTAAAGATTATCTACCTTGCAGAGGTTGAGGATCATATGTAACTAGTAGCCATACCCACATCTTGAAGTTTGACTTCACTACAGATCTAAGCGTATGAACACGATTATTATGAAATGTTAAGATAAGATTTGTCGTGCGTCGTTATATAGATTATCGACTGCAAAAATTGGCCAAGACCGCGAAGAAGACCCCAGAATTGATCTTCGAAGCTACCGTTTTTGTATAAAATTATAGAAAATTGACATGAACAGGTATATATATAGTCGTATTTAAAGCGACTATTATGCCGCAAACCAAGCCGATTGTGAGCATTGAAAACGTTGTTGCGTCTGCTACCGTCAATCAGAGCGTGAATCTTAATTTAATTACTCAGATTTTTCCAGACGTTGAATATCATCCTGATCAGTTCCCAGGACTCGTGTTCCGGTTGAAATCTCCCAAAACCGCGACTCTGATATTTAGCTCAGGCAAGATGGTATGTACTGGAGCTAAATCTGAAGATCAAGCAATAAAAGCTGTGAAAAATGTAGTTCAAAAGCTGAAGAAAGGAGGAATTCCAATTGAACATGAACCTATTATCGAAATCCAAAACATCGTCGCATCGGCCAGTCTTGGAGGTAAAATACATTTGGAGCTCGCAGCGCGGGTTCTTCCTCGTAGTATGTATGAACCCGAACAATTCCCAGGATTAATTCATAGGATGCTGGATCCCAAAACAGTGATTCTGCTTTTTGCTAGCGGCAAGTTGGTTTGTACTGGAGCTAAGAAAGAAAGTGAGGTATATAGAGCCGTTCACAATCTTCACACTCTCCTAGAAGAGAAAAATCTTATGATTTATGAAGGCTGAACCTACAATTGTATAGTATAACTCTGATAAACACCGAGTTATTTTGATATTCAGGTTCTATTAATTAGGTAATGAAACTTTGAATATCTGGCCAAAAAGTAAGAACAAGCAAGAACGTAAGACTATCTTGACCCCAGCACTAATTCTCCCATATCGTTAAGATGCCTGAAATCTGGCTACGATATGGTACAACAGACATACCCCTCGACATCAGATTCGAAAATCTGAACAAGAATATAGGACCAACATCAGCTCATTTACCAGACGAACAAGTAAGGGATAAACTTCAAGGAATTCCGTTGAAGGAGAATTGTCTTCTTGTTGTCTTGTCTTCCTCAGCATTAACTAGACGCGTTCTGTCTTGGATTATTGACTCGGCGACCAACAAGAGAATTACCGGATTCAATATCGTGACCCTACCTAAGCTGAAGGACTTTATTGATATACGGAATGAAAAATACGCCTCTGCTATCCTGAATGCAAACGATCTACTATCCTTGAACGAGACTATGACCAAATTCCAAGGAACTTTTTTCTTATCTCATTCAACTTATGATCCTATCTTCGGTTTCGAGGGAACACCTACACATCTTTTACGAAATTTTAATAAAGAAATGATGTCTGAAGCTATAAGGTTAAGAAGTGGCGATTTGCCCACACCTGGAATCATATCAGAGCCTTATAGCCTGGCACTATCTGTGTGTAAGAACATAGATGCAACTTCTATAGAGATTGTGGGAAATTCCAATAATCTAATCGATATGTATTGTAGTTCGATAGAGGAAAGCTTTAAGAATGCCGCCTCGACGCTTAAGGAAAACTCAATCATTGAGCCGCATCGAGTAAAATCTGAGATTATAAGCCCTGGTTGTGATCCTATCCATCACTTTACGTTGACAGAGTCTCTTAACTGTTTATGGAATTGTGTTAACATCCTTAGTGAAAACGGTTCAGCAATACTGCTCTCGGAAGCGAGAGGAGGATTGGGCTGTGAGGCACTGGAGATGTGCGTACAAGGCAGGCCACCTGTTCCCTTGTCGGCTGAAAGTGAGAAATTTATCGAAGGTCAGGAACACTTGATATTTTTGGAAGCTATGCGCGAAAAATATGACATTGGAGTTATATCCACAATTCCACAGCATTACCTGAAAACCAAACTTGGACTAGAAACCTTCGATGGTTTGAAACAAGTAATGGCAAAGTTGCTATCGAAGTATGGAAAAAATCATAAAGTGACATTGATATCAGAAGGCCGCTCCACTTTAACCAGACTAGATCCTGGCTTAAAGAGAGAATTTAATTATCCCAGTTAAGTGCAGCGACATATGTCATTCTGAACCAAATGCCATTCTGGGCAGAATCATTAATAGAATAATGTTTCTAATTGGAGATCGTAGTGCGCTTAAAAAGATTGACCTCATACAAGGATGCGGGAGTAAATAGAAGGATTGTGGAGAAATATCATAAGGCTATCGGTACTCTGATCGCGTCCACAAATAGCAATACTACTGGCGTAACGGTTCTCCCGATAATCGGACATTACGCGGGTCTTATTGAAATTAACAATGGCATATTTGCACTCCATTCAGATGGAGTAGGTACTAAGGTAATAATTGCTCAACTGTTGAAGAGATTTGATACAATTGGTGTTGACTGCATTGCGATGAACGTTAATGATATCATCTGTGTAGGGGCGCGTCCCATTGCATTCATTGATTACATTGCATTAAAATCGTCTAATAATATGATTGTTAAGGAAATTCTAAAGGGCTTGGTGAAGGGAGCAAGAAATGCCAACGTCCCAATTGTAGGAGGGGAAACTGCTATTCTCCCGGATATTATATCTGGGGTTGATAAGACACGGGCCTTTGATTTGGCAGGGATGGTACTAGGGAAGATAGAAACTAGGGAGAAAATGGTCCTCGGCAATAATATTCAACTTAATGATGTCATTCTAGGAGTAGAAAGTAGTGGGTTGCATTCTAACGGTTACACTCTAGTAAGGAAGATACTTTTGTCAAGATATTCGCTCAAGGATCAACCATCCTACCTGTCCAAACCACTAGGTGAAGAATTGTTGACTCCAACAAGGATTTACGTAAAGCCAGTACTTGAAATTTTGGAAAAGACCTCCTCTGTTCCTGTGCACGGTTTGGCTCACATCACCGGAGGGTCGTTTACAAAGCTTCTTCGTCTCAATAATAAGATGAAATACTGCCTAAGTAGTCTGCCTCCACCTTTTGGGATATTCAAACAAATCTCAGCTGACGGCTCTATAAGTTTGAAGGAGATGTATAGGACTTTCAATATGGGAATCGGGTTTTGCGTAATTGCCCCGAGAGATTCTGCCCATTCTGTTTGCAAGATATTTCATAGACACCGAATGTCGTGTAAGGAGATTGGTACCGTTGAGGGATCCGGGACCGGAGAAGTGAGCGCCATCTTGGACAGAAAACGATACGTGCTATCTAGATGAAAGCCTATATCGTGTAGGGCGAATAAATCCTAGGTGACATAAAATTGTATACAAAAATTAATATTCGATCAAGAGGTCCTTTTTCAGTCATTGGACCATCCAAGGAGCCAGACCGTACAGGAACCCCAATTTCTGAATTCAACAACTTATGAACAGGTCTGTAAGGAAATAGCCCTTGAATTAGAGAGCCTACAGAACCCCAATAAAAGGGAGATGATTGCTGTTATTAAGAAGTCATGTTCAAAACACAAAATAGCGCTCATACCTGGAAACCAAAGCATCTTGAAATATGTTAGCCAAAAGAGTATGATTAGAAGACTATTAAAGGTGAAACCGGTGAAAACCGCGTCAGGGGTAGCAGTAGTCGCTGTGATGCCAAAGCCCTTTACTTGCCCTCATGGGAAGTGCATTTACTGTCCGGGAGGTGTGGATGTGAATGTACCGTTAAGCTATACTGGCAATGAACCATGTGCCAAATACGCACAACAATGTAATTTTGATCCATTCATACAAATACAGTCTAAATTGAATCAGCTATATTCGAGAGGTCATGGTGTAGACAAAATAGAATTGGTAATTGTAGGGGGAACTTTCCCATTTTTCCCGACAGAATACCAAAGGGATTTTGTTAAATCAAGTTTTGATGCTCTAAACAATACCTACTCCAATGACCTCAAGGAATCGATGGAGATAAATGAAAAGGCAGCCAAGAGATGTGTGGGGTTCACAGTTGAGACTAAGCCCGATTATTGTAAGACCACTCATGTGGATATAATGCTAGAACTGGGAATGACAAGGGTAGAAATAGGAGTACAATCACTTCAAGAAGACACATACAATGTGGTAAATAGAGGACATACCTTGCATGATGTTAGGGAATCATTCCAGATTGCTCGCGATGCTGGCTACAAGATCGTTGCTCACATGATGCCTGGTCTGCCTAGTTCATCACCTAGTAGAGATATAGATGACTTTTACAAGCTGTACAATGATCCTGCCTTTAAACCTGATATGCTGAAGATTTATCCAACGCTCGTT